>NZ_JBSFTC010000147.1:0-27114 GCF_053590415.1 Nonomuraea sp. NPDC003201 | reverse complement strand
CCCGCCTGGGCGCGGAGCGCGGCCTCGCTCTGCCCGGCCAGCGGCAGGATCACCGGCCCGGCGGGACCGGGCGCCGGCCGCGGCGTCTCCCGCGGGTGCTCGGCGAGCACCACGTGGCAGTTGGCGCCCCCCATGCCGAACGAGCTGACCCCGGCGACCAGCGGTTCGCCGGCGCGCGGCCAGGTGGACAGCGCGGTGTTGACGCGCAGGTTCAGCTCGTCGAAGGGGATCAGCGGGCTGGGCGTCTCGAAGTTGAGTGACGCCGGCAGCTCGCGGTGCCGGATGGCCAGCACGGTCTTGAGCAGGCCGACGATTCCGGCGGCGCCTTCCAGGTGGCCGATGTTGGTCTTGGCCGACCCGACGAGCAGCGGCGTGCCCGCGTCCTTGGCGGTGCCGATGGCGGCGCCGAGGGCGCGTGCCTCGATGGGGTCGCCGACCCGGGTTCCGGTGCCGTGCAGCTCGACGTACTGGATGTCGGCCGCCGGCACGCCGGCCCGCTCGCAGGCCAGCCGGATGACCTCTTCCTGGGCGTCCTGGTCGGGGACGGTGAGCCCGTCGCCGCCGCCGTCGTTGTTCACGGCGCTGCCGGCGATCACGCAGTGGACGTGGTCGCCGTCGGCGAGCGCGCGGGCCAGCGGCTTGAGCACGACGATGCCGCCGCCCTCGCCGCGGACGTAGCCGTTGGCGCGGGCGTCGAAGGTGAAGCACCTGCCGTCGGGCGACAGTGCGCCGAACCTGAGCGCGGCGAGCGTGCTGTCGGGGGTCAGGTTGAGGTTCACGCCGCCGACGATGGCCAGGCCCGACTCGCCGCTGCGCAGGCTCTCGCAGGCCAGGTGCACGGCGGTGAGCGAGGCCGACTGGGCGGAGTCCACGGTCATGCTGGGGCCGCTCAGCCCGAGCGTGTACGAGATCCGGTTGGCGAGCAGCGCCCGGCTGATGCCCGTGAGGCTGTGGCGGGTCAGCGCCGCGCGGCCGGTGCCCTGCAGCAGCTGGGCGTAGTCGCCGGCCATGGCGCCGATGAAGACGCTCGTGCCGGTGCCCCGCAGGCTGTCCGGGACGATGCCCGCGTCTTCGAGCGCCTCCCAGCTCAGCTCCATGAGCAGCCGCTGCTGGGGGTCCATCATCGCGGCCTCGTTCGGCGAGATCCCGAAGAACTCGGCGTCGAACTCGGCTATGCCGGTGAGGAAGCCGCCGCGGAGCGATTCGGTCTCCGGGGAGTTCCACCGGCCGCTGGGAACGTCGGTGACGGCGTCGCCCCCGTCGCGCAGCAGCCGCCAGAAGGAGTCCGGGTCCGGGGCCTGAGGAAGGCGGCAGGAAATGCCGACGATCGCCACCGCGTCGTCGGAGAAACTACGAGAGGAGCGTTCGTAGGACATTGAACCAATCCAGTTTCCGACGGAGCGAGCAGAGGGCGGGGAAACGCTCTTGGGCCATCAGCTGATGACGTCGTACTTGCCGAATCCGGTGCCGACGGTGACCGGCTCGCGGAAGAGGTCGAGCGGGTCCTCGGGCCTGAATTTCCCGGAGTGCACATACGCCTCGAGCGTTCCGTCGGGGCGCAGGCCCAGCAGGTCGGGCCGGCCGTCCAGGTCGATGTCGGTGAGCGTCACCAGGCGCATGTCCTGCCAGCCGTGGGCGACGGTGTACCAGGTGCCCTCGGTGGTCGCGGCGGCCGGGGTGCCGGGCGGGGCCGCGAACTCGTACAGGTCGAGGTCGCCGTTCGCGCGGCGGACCAGCAGGTCCAGGTTGCCGTTGCCGGTGAAGTCGGCCATGGCGACGGGAAGGTCGTCGACGCCGACCTCGGTGAGCCGCACCGGGTCCTTGTCGTAGGTGTCGTTCCGCACGACCCCCTGGTCGCGGTGGGGGAAGACGTCCACGTTGCCGGCATCCTTGCCCTTGCCGAACGTGTCGTCGGGGCCGGTGCCGGTCACGTCGGCGAACCCGATCGTCTCCCACTCCCGGCCGTCGTCGCGCTTGCCGGACACGCGGATCGGATCGGCGAACGGGCCGATCTCGCCGGGGCCGCCCAGGTTGCGCAGCAGGAAGAAGCCGTGCTCGCCGTTCTCGCCGGGGTTGATGCCGTACTCGCTGGCGCTGAACGCGCAGATGTCGGCCTGCCCGTCGCCGGTCGCGTCGACGGCGCGGACGAAGAAGAACCGCCACCAGCCGAAGCCGTCACCGATCTTCACCGGGTCGCCGTAGGTTTCGGTCCCGTTGAACTCGCCGCTGTGCGGGTGGACGAACAATTCGCCGGTTTCCGTGTTGCGCACCAACAGGTCCGGCCGCCCGTCGCCGCGGAAGGAACGGCACTGGCCGTTCGCGAAACTCGACGCCATTGTTGAACGCCCCTCCCCGCCAGAATTTCCCGGTCAAGCGTCATCAGTATTCGCGAGCCGGGATAAGGCGGGTAACCCCTAGCGCCCATTAAAGAGGCCGCTCAAGCCCCACTTCGGGGCCGGACGGCACGCCGAATTCCCGGCGCGCGTGACGCGCGCCGGGAGCGGGGGAATCTCTCAGGTGTCGCGCGAG
Source organism: Nonomuraea sp. NPDC003201 (assembly GCF_053590415.1). Lineage (NCBI taxonomy): Bacteria > Bacillati > Actinomycetota > Actinomycetes > Streptosporangiales > Streptosporangiaceae > Nonomuraea > Nonomuraea sp. NPDC003201. The sequence goes on along the minus strand of NZ_JBSFTC010000147.1, from coordinate 24,585 downwards.
CGGAACAGCGCGAACGCCACGAACAGCAGGACCGCGGTGAACGCGGCCATCACGCCGAGCCCGGACCACGGGAGCATCCGATCGGGCAGCTGCACGGTGGTGGTGACCTGGAGGCCGGCCGAGATCGGCCAGTACGTCGTCACCCAGTCGCCGATCGCGTCGGGAAGCAGCCTGGGCGTGATGACGGGGATGATGAAGTTGATCGCCACCACCACGGTCGTGGCGCTCATCGTGGCCCGCAGCAGGCCGCCGACCGCCACGCCGACCAGGCCGACCAGCGCCCAGATCAGGCCCATGCCGACGATGGCGCGCAGCACGCCCGGCTGGCCGAGCGAGGCGGTGGGCGCGCCGGCCGCCCCGATCACCCGCTGCCCGAGGAAGTACGCGCCGAAGCCCGCCACCAGGCCCATCAGCAGGGCGATCAGCCCGAACGTGGCCACTTTGGCGGCCAGCAGCCGGCCGCGCCGCGGGACCACGGTCACGCTGGTGCGGATCAGGCCGGTGGCGTACTCGTGGGTCACCACGAGCACGCCCAGCGCGCCCACGGTGATCTGGGCGAACAGGAACCCGCCGTACATGCTGATGTAGGTGGGGTCGAACATCGCCCGGCCGGTCGCGGAGGCCGCCAGGTAGCCCTCGGCCGCGCCGTTGGCGGTGGCCGCGCCCAGGCCGACCATGAGCGCCACGGCGGTGAGGATCGTAGGGATGTTGGACGGTATCGTGCGGAACTTGGTCCACTCGGAGCGGATCGTGTCCGCGATGGCCACGCTCATGCCACACTCGCCTGGAACTCGATGCTGTCACGGGTCAGATCCATGTAGGCCTGCTCCAGGGAGCGCTGCGGCGTCAGCTCCGTCAGCACCACCCCGGCGGCCAGCGCCGCCTTGCCGATCTCCCTGGGCTCCAGCCCGGTGACGATGAGGGCGCCGTCGGCGCCCGGGTGGACGGTGGCGCCGGCCTCGGTCAGGAGCGGGACGAGCAGCTCGTGCTCATCGGCCCGCACCAGCACGTTGGAGCCCTGCCGGACGAACTCGGTGATGCCGATGTCCGCGATCAGCTTTCCCCTGCCGATCACGATGAGATGGTCGGCGGTCTGCGCCATCTCGCTCATCAGGTGGCTGGAGACCAGCACGGTGCGGCCTTCCGCGGCCAGCCCCCGCATCAGCTCGCGGATCCACTTGATGCCCTCGGGGTCGAGGCCGTTGACGGGCTCGTCGAATAACAGCACCTTCGGGTCGCCGAGCAGCGCCACCGCGATGCCGAGCCGCTGCCCCATGCCCAGCGAGAAGCCGCCGGCGCGCTTGCCCGCCACCGACTCCAGCCCGACCAGGCGCAGGACCTCGTCCACCCGACGGGCGGGGATGGCGTTGGTCTGGGCGATGCAGAGCAGGTGGTTGCGGGCCGTGCGCCTGGGGTGCACGGCGCGGGCGTCCAGCAGGGCGCCCACCTCGCGCATCGGCCGCGGCAGACCCGCGTAGGCGCGCCCGTTGACCGTCACGCTTCCCCCGTCGAGGCGGTCGAGGCCGAGAATGGCCCTCATCGTGGTGGATTTGCCCGCGCCGTTGGGGCCGAGAAATCCGGTGACCCGCCCGGGGTGGACGCCGAACGTCAATCCGTCGACCGCGGTCTTATTGCCGTAGCGTTTCGTCAAGCCGGTTATTTCAATCATTTCCAGCCCCTCCAGAGACCGGTCGTTTCCAAGATCTTCTCATCGGGACTGTCTATATGGTGCCCTTTCCGACAACGGAATCGCCAGCGCATTTAGCATGGGCCGGAACTTGAGCCGGGTCTCCTCCAGCTCGGCCTCCGGGTCGGAGCCCGCCACGATGCCGCATCCGGCGTACAGGGTCGCGGTCTCGTCCTGCACGTGCGCCGAGCGGATCGCCACCGCGAACTCGCCCTCCTGCTCGTCGTTCATCCACCCGACGGGGCCCGCGTACCAGCCGCGGTCGAAGGGCTCGGCGTCGCGCACCCACTCCAGCGCGGCCCGGCGTGGATGACCGCCGACGGCGGGTGACGGGTGCAGCCGCTCCACCAGGTCGAGGACGCTGGCGGTCTCCGGGTCGGCGATCTCGCCGACGATGCGGGTGTGCAGGTGCCGCAGGTTCGGCAGGTCGAGCACGTGCGGCTCGTCCGGCACCGTGACCGTGCGGCACACCTGGTCGAACGCGTGCCGCAGCGTCGCGGTGACGATCCGCTGCTCGCGCCGGCTTTTGTCGTCCTGCAGCAGGGCGGCGCGCAGGCACGCGTCCTCGGCGGGCGTCGCGCCGCGCGGCATGGACGCCGCCAGGCTCATCGACTCGGCCCGGCCGCCGCGCAGGCCGACCAGCCGCTCCGGGGTGGCGCCGACGAAGGCGTGCCCGTACGCGGCCACGGCGAAGACGGTGCTCCCCGGTTGCGTGTCGCGCAGGGAGCCCAGCACGGAGGCCAGGTCGTACCCCCACGGGGAGGTGATCCGCAGCTGGCGGGCCAGCACGGCCTTGTCGAACCTGCCGCGGGCGATCTGCTCGGTGGTGTGCGCGACCAGCGCCTTCCACTCCGACGCGGAGGGAACCTCGATCATGGTCGTGCCCGGGAGCAGCGGGCTGGGGCAGGGACGGATCCCGCCGGACGAGATCAGGGCGAAGGCGTCCGCGACCGTGCGCGCGGGCCCGTCCGTCGTGGTGGGCCGGGGGTCGACGCTGACGCTGAGCGCGAGCGACGTAGTGCCGTCGGGGTCCCGCGAGATCAGCACCCTGGGCACCCACATCAGCGCCTCGGGCAGCGGCCCGGGGCGCGGTGCGAAGGCGAACCCGCCGACCAGCGACGGCATGGCGCGCGGCCCCGGCCCGCCGGATACCGCGGTCCCGGCCGCCCGCTCCCAGCCCCGCCGGATGCCGGCGAACCTGTCGTGGCCGGTGTGCGTGAAGTCCGTCGCGCTGCCCATCGCTATGACGCTGGCGTGCGGCGACATCCAGACGAAGGTCCGCGTGGACCGCTCGAACAGCGGTCTCAGCAGCCCGACCGGGTCCACGGGCGGGATCTCCTGGCGCCAGGTCGCCAGCGCCGGGCAGGCGTTGTTGCGCGCCTCGATGGTGGCCTTGGCGTGCACTTCCAGGAAGCCGGGCAAGTCGATGTCTGCGACGTGCATCGGGTACATCCTCTGCGAGCGTGGGTTAGCTGAACATCCCGGCGAGCGCCTTCTTGCTGACCTTGCCGAGCGGGGTGACCGGGAGCTCCTGGACGATCTCCAGGCGGTCGGGGAACTTGAAGGCCGCCACCCCGCGCTCTCGCAGGAACGCGGTCAGGTCGCCGAGCGCCGGCGGCGTGCCGCGGGGCACGACGCACGCGCACGCCCGCTCGCCGAGCACCTCGTCGGGCAGGCCCACCAGGGCGACCTCCCTGACGCCCGGGTGCGCGAGCAGGTGGTTCTCCACCTCCTCGGCCGCGATCTTCTCGGCGCCCCGGTTGATCTGGTCCTTGACCCTGCCCTCGAAGACGACGTGCCCGGCCGGCAGCAGCCGTACGAGGTCGCCGGTCCGGTAGTAGCCGTCGGCGGTGAACGTCCTGGCGTTGTGCTCGGGCGCCCGGTAGTAGCCGCGCACCGTGTACGGCCCGCGCGCCAGGAGCTGCCCCACCTCGCCCGGCGCGACGTCGCGGTCGTCCTCGTCGACGACCCGCACCTCGTCGTCCGGGGAGACGGGCAGCCCCTGGCTGACCAGGACCACGTCCTCCGGGTCGTCCCACCGGTGGAACCCGCACAATCCCTCGGCCATGCCGAAGGCCTGCTGGAGCCGGCAGCCGAGCGCGGGCTGGACCCGGCGGGCCAGCTCGTTCTGGAGCTTCGACCCGCCGATCGTGACGCGGCGCAGGCTGGACAGGTCGTATTCGTCCCACTCGGCGGCCTCCATCCACAGCAGGGCCGCGCCGGGGATCAGGCCGGTCTCGGTCACCCCTTCCCGCTCGATGAGCGGGAAGGTCTCGTCCGGGCTGGGGACGGGCGCCAGCACGAGCGTGCCGGCGGCGTGGAAGGTGGCCAGCAGCCCGTGGGTCAGCGGCCAGTTGTGACACAGCGGCAGGCTCACCAGGTGGACGGTCTCCTCGCCGTAGTCGCACGCCTCGGCGACCGCGCGCCCGCTGTAGGCCCACTCCTGGTGCGCGCGGGGCACGAGCTTGGGCACGCCGGTCGTACCGCCCGACAGCAGGAAGAGCGCCACGCCGGCGGGGTCGGGCCGGGGCAGGCCGGCCGCCCCGGCGTCCGCGTAGTCCAGCCGGGTGAAGCCGCCCGGGTCGCCCGCGACGAGCACGTGCTTGAGCGTGGGCACCCGCGCCGCCACGTCGGCGGCCAGGTCCCGGTAGTCGAACCCGGCGTGCACGTCCGGAATGACGTACGCGGCCGCCTCCGTGAACTCGCAGAAGTACGTGATCTCGCTGCCGCGGTGGGCCGGCAGCGCCATGACCGGCAGAGCACCGATCCTGAACAGGGCGAACAGCAGCGCGACGAGCTCCGGGACGTTGGGGAGCTGCACGACGACCCGGTCCCCCGGACCGATGCCGATCTCGCGCAGCCACGCCGCCATGCGGTCGGCCCGGCTGTCCAGCTCGGCGTAGCTCCACCGGTGGTCGCCCGCCACGAGGGCGAGCTTGTCCGGGTGGGAGCGCGCCCGCGCGCCGAGGATCTCGCCCAACGTCTCGTCGCGCCAGTGACCGGCCGAGCGGTAGCGCTCGGCGAACTCCTCCGGCCAGGGCGTGCAGCCATCCAGCATGGGTGCGTCCTTTCTCAGGTGGGGGCCGCGAGGGGCGGGGCCGCGAGGGGTGGGGCCGCGAGGGTGGGTTCGCGAGCTCAGCTCACGGCCTCCGCGAGCAGGTGCTCGGCCAGCTCGGCGGGGGTCGGGTAGTCGTAGATCGCGTCGGCCGCCACCTCGATGCCGGTCAGCTCGACGAGCCGGTTGCGCAGCTCCACCGCGGCCATCGAGGAGAAGCCCAGCTCGAAGAACTCCGCGTCCCGCTCCACCGCGTCGGGCAGCGGCAACTGCAGGATCGCGGCGGCCTGGCCGCGTACCACGTCGAGCACGATGCCGTGGTGCTCGTCGGCCGGGCTGTCGGACAGCAGGCGGCGGAAGGCGGCGATGCCGTCCACCACGTCGTCCGGCCCGTCCTGCCGGTCCGCCGCCTGCGGGATCTCCCCCAGCAGCCGGGCGGACCCGGCCGCGGCGAGCGCGGCCCAGTCCGGGTCGGCGACGACGAGCGCCCTGTCCCCCTGGCGAATGGCCTGGCGGACGGCGGAGACCGCGTCCGCGGGCTCCTTGAGGCCCGCCGCGACGGCCAGCGCGGGCTGCCCGGACGCGAGCCGCTCGTCGGCGAGCGCGGTGAAGTACTCGTACGTGCCGGCGCCGTCCCCGCCCCAGGCGGCGTGCGCCGGGGCCAGCATGAGGAAGACGGGCACGTCCGCGGCGCGGGCGGGCTTGTCGAGCGCGTACGCCGCCTCGGCGGTCGTGCAGACGACGGCGGTCACCCGGCCCGCGGGCAGCCGCCCGCCGACGGCCCGGACGACCACGCCAGGCTCGCTTTCGAGCTCGGCGTGCGGCTGGGTCAGGACGACCTCGTCCGCGCCGTTGCGCGCGGCCCATCTGGCCAGCTCGGCGGCGGTCTCGTCGAGCGGACCGGCCACCAGGACCGTGCCGCCGGGACGCCATTCACGGCCGGTCGGGGCGCCGCGCGGCGGTGCCGGGCGCAGCCTGCGGGCGAAGGCCCCGCCGGAGCGCACCGCCACCTCGTTCTCGCCGGTCAGCCCGGACAGCACCCCGCACAGCCGGCGCATGACCTGCTCGTCCAGCCGGTCCGGCAGGTCGATCAGCCCGCCGCGCCGCCGACCGGCCGTGGCCCGCAGGTCGCCCCAGTCGCGGGCGGCCTGCGGCCCGGCCAGCGGGTCGGACGGCGCCACCTGGATCGCCCCCCGCGTGAGGAACCAGACCGGCGCCGTTCCCGCCGGGAGCTCCGGAGCGGTCGCGCCTTCCGGCAGCAGGCAGACGACGCCCGCCACGCCGCCGTCGGTGTCCGGCATCGCGGACAGCCGTACGGTGTCGGCCCCGTGCGCCGCGAGCCCGGCCACCAGCGCCTGGCCCGATGCGGTGCCGACCGGCGTCCCGTCCGGGCCGGCGCCGTCGGGGGCGACCACCAGCCAGGTGCCGCGGAGCGCGGGTGCGGGCAGGTCCGTCAGGGGCTGCCAGCCGAGCTGGTAGCGCACGTCCGCGTGGTCGGCGCCGTCCTGGCCGCGCAATCTGGCCAGCGCGGGCAGCAGCTCGTCGAGCGTCGCCGCGCCGCGCAGGCCGAGCACCGCGAGCAGGCCGTCGCGGTCGCCCCGGGCGACGGCGTCCCACAACTCCTGGTCGGGCCCCGCGGCCTCCTCGTGCCGGGGCGCGTCCGGCCAGTAGCGCTGCCGCCGGAAGGGATAGGTCGGCAGCGGTACGGGCGTGCCCGTGCCGATCACCGCGCCCCAGTCGACGCCGACGCCGTTCGCGTGCGCCCGGGCCAGGGCCTCGACCAGCGTGGTCGCCTCGGCCCGGTCGCGGCGCAGCACCGGCGCGGCGACGCCGTTCCAGCCGTCCAGGCAGTCCTCGACCATGGCCGACAGCACGGCGTCCGGGCCGAGCTCCAGGAACGTGGACACGCCCTGGTCCCGCAGGGTCCGCACGCCGTCGCAGAAGCGCACGGCCTGCCGCAGGTGGCGGGCCCAGTACTCGGGCGAGGTCAGCTCGCCGGCGGTGGCGAGCTCGCCGGTGACGTTGGAGACGATGGGGATGGCGGGCGGCTGGAAGGCCAGCCCTCGCGCCACGCTCACGAACTCCTCCAGCGCGGGCTCCATCAGCGGCGAGTGGAACGCGTGGCTGACGGTCAGCCGCTTGGTCTTGCAGCCGCGCCGGGCCAGCCGTTCGGCCAGCTCCAGCACGCTCGTCTCGTCGCCGGACAGGACCAGGGACGCCGGTCCGTTGAGCGAGGCGATGCCGACGCGCTCCTCGTACCCGGCGAGCAGCGGCAGCACCTCCTCCTCGGTGGCGCCGCGTACCGAGACCATCGCGCCGCCGGGGGGCAGCGCCTGCATGAGCCTGCCCCTGGCGGCGACGAGCGTCACCGCGTCGTCCAGCGACAGCACGCCGGCGACGTGCGCGGCGGCGATCTCGCCGATGGAGTGGCCGGCCAGGTAGTCGGGCCGCACGCCCCACGCCTCCAGGACCCGGAACAGGGCGACCTCGACGGCGAACAGCGCCGCCTGGGTGTATCGCGTCTGCTTGAGCAGCTCGGCGTCGCCGGCGATGACCTCGCGCAGCGGCCGGTCGAGGTGCCGGTCGAACCTGGCGCAGACCGCGTCGAAGGCCTCCGCGTACTCGGGGTAGGCCGCGTACAGCTCCTCCCCCATGGCCGGGCGCTGGCTGCCCTGGCCGGTGAAGAGGTACGCCGTCCTGCCGCGGGCCGCCGATCCGGTGATCACGTTGTCCGCCGCGGTCCCCTCGATCGCCGCCTCCAGCCCGGCGGCGAGCTCGTCACGGGTGGCGCCCAGGACGACCAGCCGCCGCTTGAACGAGGACCGCGTGGTGGCGAGCGACCAGGCCAGGTCCGCGGCCGGGCGGGCGGGCCGGGCCGCCAGGTGCTCGCGCAGCCGGCGGGCCTGGGCCTTCAGCGCGTCCTGCGTCTTGGCCGACAGCACCCAGGGGATCACCGGCCGCCCGGTCTCCGCCGGCGGCGCGGCGGGCTCCTCCTGGACCTGCTCCACGATGACGTGCGCGTTGGTGCCGCTGATGCCGAAGGACGAGACGCCCGCGCGGCGCGGCCTGCCGGTCTCCGGCCATGGGGTGGCCTCGGTGAGCAGCCTGACGGCGCCGGAGTCCCAGGCGACGTGCGTCGTCGGCTCGTCCACGTGCAGGGTCTTCGGCAGCACGCCGTGCCGCATGGCCATCACCATCTTGATGACGCCCGCCACTCCGGCCGCGGCCTGGGTGTGGCCGAGGTTCGACTTCACCGAGCCCAGGTAGAGCGGCCGGTCCTGCGGCCGGTCCTGGCCGTAGGTGGCGACGATGGCCTGCGCCTCGATCGGGTCGCCGAGGGTGGTGCCGGTGCCGTGGCCCTCGACGGCGTCGACGTCGGCGGCGCCCAGCCCCGCGTCGGCCAGCGTCTGCTCGATGAGCCGCTGCTGGGAGGGGCCGTTGGGGGCGGTGAGCCCGTAGCTGGCGCCGTCCTGGTTGATCGCGCTGCCGCGTACGACGGCCAGGATGGGGTGGCCGTTGCGGCGCGCGTCGGAGAGCCGCTCGACGAGCAGCATGCCCACGCCTTCCGCCCAGCCGGTGCCGTCGGCGGCCGCGGCGAACGACTTGCAGCGGCCGTTGGAGGCAAGCCCGCGCTGGCGGCTGAAGTCGACGAACACGGAGGGGGTGGACAGCACGGTGACGCCGCCGGCCAGGGCCAGCGAGCACTCGCCGCGCCGCAGCGCCTGGATCGCCATGTGCAGCGCCACCAGCGAGGAGGAACAGGCCGTGTCGAGGGTGACCGACGGGCCCTCGAACCCGAAGGTGTACGACACCCGCCCGGAGGCGACGCCGGCCGAGATGCCGGTGCCGACCAGGCCCTCGAGGTCGCTCGCCGGTTGCTGCAGGTGCATCCCGTAGTCGTGGTACATCAGCCCGACGTACACGCCGGTCTTGCTGCCGCGCAGCCCGGCCGGGTCGATGCCGGCGTGCTCCAGCGCCTCCCACGAGCTCTCCAGCAGCAGGCGCTGCTGGGGGTCCATGGCCACGGCCTCCCTGGGCGAGATGCTGAAGAACGCCGGGTCGAACGCGGTGGCGTCGTAGACGAAGCCGCCCTCGCGGGCGTACGTGGTGCCGGGGTGCTCGGGGTCCGGGTGGTAGAGCTCGTCCAGGTTCCAGTTGCGGTCGGAGGGGAACATCGACATCGCGTCGCCGCCCTCGGCGACCAGGTTCCACAGCTCGTCGGGGTTGGTGACGCCGCCGGGGAGCCGGCAGCTCATGCCGACGATGACGATCGGCTCCTCCTCACCGGCCCGGGTCGTGGCGGAGACGGCCGTCTGGGGCCCGTCGAGCAGGCGGCCCCGGAGATACTGGACCAGCTGGACGGGCGTCGGGTAGTCGAAGATCAGCGTGGCGGGCAGCCGCAGCCCGGTGGCCGCGTTCATCCTGTTGCGGAACTCGACGGCGGTCAGCGAGTCGAACCCGGCCTCGTTGAACGGACGGTCCTGCTCCACGGCGCCGGCGTCGCGGTAGCCGAGCACGGTCGCCACCTGGCCGAGCACCAGGTCGAGCAGCACCCTGGCGTGCTCGGCCTCGGGCATGCGGGCCAGGCGCTCGCGCAGCTCCGACGCGGCGGCCGGGTCGTTGCCCACCACCCGCCGCTTGGAGGTGGGGACGAGCTCCTGAAGGATCGTGGGCAGCGCCCCGAACTGGGCCGCCATCCGCAGCGCGGCGAACTCCAGCCGGATCGGCACCAGCGCCGCCCGGTCCGCGGCGCAGGCCGCGTCCAGCAGCGCGAGCCCGTCGGCGGTGGACAGCGGCGCGACGCCGGTGCGGGCCAGTCGCGCCCGGTCGGTCTCGCTGAGCGTGCCGGTCAGCCCGCTGTCCTGCTCCCACAGGCCCCAGGCCAGGGACAGGGCGGGCAGGCCGAGCCGCCCGCGCCACTGCGCGAGGGCGTCCACGAAGGCGTTGGCGGCCGCGTAGTTGCCCTGGCCGGGGCCGCCGAAGACGCCGGCGGCCGACGAGAACAGCACGAACGCGGTCAGCGGCAGGTCCTTGGTCAGCTCGTGCAGGTTCAGCACGGCGTCGGCCTTGGCCCGCAGCACGTTGTCGATCCGCTCGGGCGTCAGCGCGGCCAGGACGCCGTCGTCCAGCGCGCCGGCCGTGTGGACGACGCCGGTGAGCGGGTGCTCGTCCGGGATGGCGGCCAGCACGTCCGCCAGCGCCTGCCGGTCGGCGGCGTCGCAGGCGGTGACGGTCACGTCCGCGCCCAGCCCGGTCAGCTCGGTCATCAGGTCGGCCGCGCCGTCGGCGTTGGGGCCGCGCCGGCTGATCAGCACCAGCCGCCGGACCCCGTGCTCGGTCACCAGGTGACGGGCGACGATCCCGCCCAGGGTGCCGGTGCCGCCGGTGATCAGCACGGTCCCGTCGGGGGTCCACGTGCCGTGGCCGGCGGGCTCCGCGGCGCGGTGCCGGGCCAGCCGCGGGACCAGGGCCTCGCCTTCGACCAGCGCGAGCTGGGGTTCGCCCGAGGCGAGGGCGGTGGGGACCGCCTGCCAGGACGCGTCCGTGCCGTCGACGTCGAGGAGGACGAACCGGCCGGGGTTCTCCGACTGGGCCGAGCGGACCAGCCCCCATACGGCGGCGCTCGGCAGGTCGTCGCCGGTGGCTCCCCGGGTGAGGACGACGAGGGGCACGTCGGCGTACTGCTCCTGTTCGAGCCAGGACTGGGCGGCGGCCAGCACCTCGCCGGTCGCGGCGCGGGCCCCGGCGGCCGGGTCGTCGCCCGTGTACGGGGTGCAGACCAGGATCGCCAGGTCCGGCACGGGGCCGTCCGGGTCGAGGGCGTCCAGCGGCAGGCCGAGCCGGGAGGCGTCGCCGCAGGCGAGCGCGTATCGGATGCCGTCCCGGGCGGGGGCGGGCTGCGCGGGCACCCATTCGAGGGCGAACAGCGCGTCCCGTAGCGGGTCCGCGGCGGCCTTGAGGTCGGCGGCGGCCATCGCGCGCACGACCAGCGAGTCCACGGAGGCGACGGGCGCGCCGGTGGCGTCGGCCACCTCGATGCGGACCGCGTTCGCTCCCGCGGGCGCCAGCCGGACCCGTAAGGTGGCCGCGCCGGTGGCGGCCAGCCGCACGCCGGTCCAGGCGAAGGGCAGGACGGGTCCGGCGCCGTCCTGGGCGGGGAAGAAGTCGCCCACGGCGAGCGGCTGGATGGCCGCGTCGAGCAGCGCCGGGTGCAGCCCGAATCCGGCCAGGTCCGCGGCGGCCTCCTCGGGCAGGGCGACCTCGGCGAACAGTTCCCGGTCGCGCCGCCAGACGGCCCGCAGGCCGCGGAAGGCCGCGCCGTAGCCGACGCCGATGCCCGCGAGCAGCTCGTAGACGTCGTCGGCGCCTACGGCGGTCGCGCCCGCGGGCGGCCACGACGGCTCGCCGAACGCCACGGCGCCGGTGTCCTTGGCGAGGAAGCCGGTGGCGTGCCTGGTCCAGGGCTCGTCGTCGAGCCGGGCGTGAATGGTCAGCGCCCGCCGGCCGTCCTCGTCGGGCGCTCCCACGGCCACCTGCACCTGGACGCCGCCGCGCTCGGGCAGGATCAGCGGGGCCTGCAGGGTCAGCTCTTCGAGCAGGTCGCAGCCGGCCTCGTCACCGGCCCTGACGGCCAGCTCCACGAACGCCGTGCCGGGCAGCAGCACCTGGCCGTTGACCTGGTGGTCGGCCAGCCACGGGTGGGTCTTCAACGAGAGCCTGCCGGTCAGCAGCACGCCCTCGCCGTCCGCGAGCGACACCGCCGCCGCCAGCAGCGGGTGCCCGGCGGGGCCCAGACCGACCTGGGTGAGGTCGCCGTTGGACTGGACGGTCTTGGGCCAGTACGGCTCGCGCTCGAAGGCGTAGGTGGGCAGTTCGACCTGGTTCGGGCGGGCGGGTTCGTACACACCGGCCCAGTCGATCTCCGCGCCGCGTACCCACAGCTCGGCGGCGCTGGTCCACAGCCTGCGCAGACCGCCGTCGTCGCGGCGCAGCGTGCCGCAGGCCACCACGTCCTCGACCGTCTCCTGCACCGCCATCGTCAACACCGGGTGGGCACTGACCTCAACGAACACCCCATGGCCCTGCTCGGCCAGCGTCCGCACCGACGGCTCCAACCACACCGTCCGCCGCAGATTCTCATACCAGTACGCGGCATCCACCTCCGTCCCGGTCAACCAGCACTGCCGCACGGTCGAGTACCACGGCACCTCGCCCGCTCGCGGGGTCACCGGGGCCAGCAGGCCCGCCAACTCCTCCTCGATCGCCTCGACATGCGCCGAATGCGACGCGTAATCCACCTCGATCCGCCGCGCCCGCACCCCCTGCGCCTCATAGCCGGCGATCAATTCCTCAATGGCGTCCGCATCGCCTGACACCACCGTCGAAGAAGGCCCGTTCACCGCCGCGATCGAGATCCGGTCCTCTACCGCCACCTCCGAAGCGGGCAGCGGGATCGACGCCATACCGCCCCGACCGGCCAGCGCCACGATCGCCTGACTCCGCAACGCCACCACCCGCGCGCCGTCCTCAAGCGACAACGCACCCGCCACCACTGCAGCCGCAATCTCACCCTGGGAATGACCGACCACCGCGGCCGGGACCACTCCGAGCGAGCGCCACACCTCAGCCAGCGACACCATCACGGCCCACAGCACCGGCTGCACCACATCAACCCGGTCCAAGCCCTCCCCGCCGCGCAGCACATCGGTGAGGGACCAGTCCACGAACTCCGACAGCGCCGCCTCGCACTCCGCCATCCGCGCGGCGAACACCGGGGAGTCGTCCAGCAGCTCGACGCCCATGCCGAGCCACTGCGACCCCTGACCGGGGAAGACGAACACTGTCTTGCCGCACGGCCCGGCCACACCCCGCACCGCACCGTCATCCAGACCGGCCAGCAGTTCCTCCCGGTCCGCACCGATCACCACCGCACGGTGGTCGAACGCCGAGCGGCCGAGCAACGACCAGCCGACGTCCACCACACCCTGCTCGGGATGCGACCGGGTCCACGAGGCGAGCCGTCCGGCCTGCCGCTCCAGCGCCTCGCGCGTCCTGGCCGAGAGCGTCCACGGCACGACGGGCAGCTCCCCGCCGGGCTCCGCCGGGGTCTCGGCGGGCGCCTCCTCCAGCACCACGTGCGCGTTCGTGCCGCTCATGCCGAACGACGACACGCCGGCCCGGCGCGGCTCGCCGCCCGCGGGCCACGGGCGGGCCTCGGTGAGCAGCTCCACCGCGCCCGCCGACCAGTCGATGTGCGGCGAGCGCTCCTCGGCGTGCAGCGTCGCGGGCAGGACGCCGTTGCGCATCGCCATGACCATCTTGATGACGCCCGCCGCGCCGGCGGCCGCCTGGGCGTGGCCGATGTTCGACTTGATCGACCCCAGCCACAGCGGCTGGTCTCTCTCCTGCCCATAGGTCGCGAGGAGCGCCTGGGCCTCGATCGGGTCACCCAGCGGGGTCCCCGTGCCGTGCGCCTCGACCGCGTCGACCTGGACGGGCGCGAGCCTGGCGTCGGCGAGCGCCTGGCGGATCACCCGCTGCTGGGAAGGGCCGTTCGGCGCGGTCAGGCCGTTGCTGGCGCCGTCCTGGTTGACCGCCGAGCCGCGAACGACCGCCAGCACCGGGTGGCCGTTGCGGCGGGCGTCCGACAGCCGCTCGACCAGGAGGATGCCGACTCCCTCGGCGAGCCCCATGCCGTCCGCCTCGGCGGAGAACGCCTTGGAGCGGCCGTCCCTGGCCAGCCCGCGTACCCGGCTGAAGCCGATGAAGGTGCCCGGCGTGGACAGGACGGTCACGGCCCCGGCCAGCGCCAGCGAGCAGTCCCCGTTGCGCAGCGCCCGTACCGCCAGGTGCAGCGCAACCAGGGACGAGGAGCAGGCCGTGTCGATCGTGACGGCCGGCCCCTCCAGGCCCAGGGTGTAGGAGACGCGGCCCGACACCACGCTCGGGGCGACGCCGGTCATCAGGTAGCCCTGCAGCTCCGGCGGCGCCTGCATCATCATCGTGAGGAATTCGGGGCTGTTGGCGCCCACGAACACGCCGGTCCGGCTGCCGCGCAGCGCGTCCGGGTCGATGCCGGCCCGCTCGATCGCCTCCCACGAGGTTTCGAGCAGCAGCCGCTGCTGCGGGTCCATGGCCACGGCCTCGCGCGGCGAGACGCCGAAGAACGCGGCGTCGAAGGCGGTGGCGTCCCGCATGAAACCGCCGTCCCGGACGTACGAGGTGCCGACCGCGTCGGGATCCGGGTTGTACATCGACTCCAGGTCCCAGCCGCGGTCGTCCGGCATCCCGGAGATCGCGTCGGTACGGCCGGACACCACCCGCCACAGGTCCTCGGGGCTCGCGATGTCGCCGGGGTAGCGGCAGCCGATGCCGATGATGGCGATGGGCTCGTGGTCCTTGTCCTCGGCCGCCTGCAGCCGCTTCTTGCTGTCGTGGAGCTCGGTCGTCACGCGCTTGAGGTATTCGACGAGCTGCTCTTCTGTCGCCATGTGTGCTGCCTTCCTAGCCTTCGGTGACGCCTGCTCAGGAGAGTCCGAACTCGCTGTCGATGAAACTGATGATCTCGTCGGCCGTGGCCGAGCTGAGCTGGCCGGCCACGTCCTCGACGGTGGCTCCGGATTCTTGGTGCCGTTCCTTCCAGGAGAAGACCAGCTGTTCGAGCCGGGCGGTGATCTCCCCGGCGGTGGCGCATTCGGCCGCCATGACGGCCAGCCTGGCCTCGATCCGGTCGAGCTCGGCCAGAACCTGCTGTTCGGCGCTGTGCGCGGGTGGCGCCAGCTCCTCCAGCAGGTGCCCGGCCAGCGCGGCGGCGTTGGGGTAGTCGAAGATCAGGGAGACGGGGAGCCGCAGTCCCGTGATCGCCTTGAGCCGGTTGCGCAGCTCCACGGCGGTCAGCGAGTCGAAGCCGAGGTCCTTGAACGCCCGTCCCGGTTCGACGGAATCCGGCCCGGCGAAGCCGAGCACGGCGGCCACGTGGCCGCGTACCAGGTCGAGGAGCATCGGAGCCCGCTCCGCCTCCGGCAGGGCGGCCAGCCGGTCGGTGAGCGACTCGCCCATGGGCGTCTCCGCCGCGAGCACGCGGCGCGTGGAGATGCGTACCAGGCCGCGGAAGAGCGGGTGGCCGAACCCCTTGGCCGCGCCCGCGCGCAGCGTGGCGAGATCCAGGTGGATCGGCACGAGCGCCGCCTCGTCCACGCTCAGCGCCCGGTCGAACAGGCCGAGGCCCTCCTCCAGGTCGAGCGCGCCCATGCCGGACCGGCTCAGCCTGCTCAGGTCGGCCTCGTCCAGGTGGCCGGTCATGCCGCTGCCGCTCTCCGGCGACCACAGGCCCCAGGCCAGGGAGGTCGCCGCCAGCCCGCAGGCTCGGCGGTGCTGGGCGAGCGCGTCCAGGAACGTGTTCGCCGCGGCGTAGTTGCCCTGGCCGGGGCTGCCGAGGATGCCCGCGGCGCCCGAATACAGGATGAACTGCGCCAGGTCGAGATCGGCGGTCAGCTCGTGCAGGTTGGCGGCAGCGGTCACCTTCGGGCGCATGACGGCCTCGACGCGTTCCGGGGTGAGCGAGGAGATCATCCCGTCGTCGAGCACGCCCGCCGTGCTGACGACCCCGGTCAGCGGGTGCGCGGCGGGGATGCTCGCGAGCAGCGCGGCGAGGGCGTCGCGGTCGGCGGCGTCGCAGGCGGCGACCGTCACGGTGGCGCCGAGCCCGGTCAGCTCCGCCTCCAGCGCCGCCGCGCCGTCGGCGGCGGGGCCGCGGCGGCTGGCCAGAACCAGGTGCCGCACGCCGTGCTCGGTGACCAGGCGCCTGGCGGCGAGGGCGCCGAGCGCGCCGGTGCCGCCGGTGACGAGCACGGTGCCCTCGGGGTCGAGGACGGGCGGCGCGGTCAGGACGACCTTGCCGATGTGGCGGGCCTGGGCGACGTACCGGAACGCGTCGGGGGCGCGGCGAACGTCCCACGTGCTGATCGGCGGGAGCCGGAGCGCGCCGCGCGCGAACAGGGCGGCGATCTCGGCCAGGATCTCGCCGGTGCGGGCCGGGCCGAGCAGGGTGAGGTCGAAGTTCTGGTAGCGGACCGAGGGCAGCTCGGCCGGGTCCCGTACGTCCGTCTTGCCCATCTCGATGAAGCGCCCGCCCGGCCGCAGCAGGCCCAGCGAGGCGTCCACGAACTCGCCCGCGAGGGAGTTGAGCACGACGTCCACTCCCGGCGCGAAGGTCCGCGCGAACTCCAGCGTCCGGGACGAGGCGATGCGCTCGGCGGGGACGCCCAGCTCGCGTACCGCGTCCCATTTGCTCTCGCTCGCGGTGCCGTAGACCTCGGCGCCCAGGTGGTGCGCGAGCTGCACGGCGGCCGTGCCCACGCCGCCCGCGGCGGCGTGCACGAGCAGCGCCTCGCCTGCCTGGAGCCCGGCGAGGTCCACCAGTGCGTGGTAGGCGGTGACGAAGGCGATCGGCACGGACGCCGCCTGGGCGAACGTCCAGTCGTCCGGGATGCGGGCGAGCAGCCGGTGGTCGGTGACCGCCTCCCGGGCGAAGCCGTCGACGATGCCCATCACCCGGTCGCCGGGCGCGAGCGTGGTGACGTCGTCGGCCACCTCGATGACGACGCCGGCGCCCTCGCCGCCCATCGGCGCGTCGCCCGGGTACATGTCCAGGGCGATCAGCACGTCGCGGAAGTTCAGGCCCATGGCCTTGGTGCCGATGCGGACCTCGCCGGGCGCGAGCGGCGCCGACGGGGTGGGGAGCAGCGCGAGGTCGTCGAGCGTGCCGCGGGTGGTGACGTCCAGCCGCCAGTTCGCGGCCTCGGCCGGCGGGGTCAGCGCGCCGTCGGCTCCGGGCCGGGCCAGGCGGGGCGCGTACGCCGTCCCCTTCCTGATCGCGAGCTGCGCCTCGCCTGTCGCGAGCGCGGCGGGCAGCGCCCGGCAGGAGTCCGCCTCACGGTCGAGGTCGAGGACGACGACCCGTTCGGGGCTCTCCGACTGCGCGGACCTGACGAGCCCCCAGACTCCGGCGTTGACCAGGTCCGGCACCTCCTCCTCCGCCGTGGTCGCGACCGCGCCGCAGGTGAGGAGGACGAGCCTGGAGGCGGGGAAGCCTTCCTCGGCCAGCCAGGTCTGCAGCAGCTCCAGCACCTGGCTGGTCCGGTCGGCGACCGCCGTGGCCAGATCGGGCTCCGGCTCGCCGTCCAGCGGGACGACCACCCATTCGGGCACCGATCCGGTGGCCACGAGTTCGGCCAGGCCGGCGTGCGCGGCCGCGTCGATCCCGGCGGCGGCCAGTTCTGACGGGTCGCCGATGACCGCCCACCGCTGCTCGCCCGTGGGTTCGCCGGCGGGCACCGGCGCCCATTCGAGCGTGTAGAGCGAGTCCTCTCCGGTGGCGCGCTGCTCGGCGCCGAGGTCGGCGGGCAGCGGGCGCAGGATCAGCGAGTCCACGTGCGCGACGGGCACGCCGGTCGTGTCGGTGACGGCGAGCGTCACGTCGTCGGTGCCGCGGGGGGTGAGCCGGACGCGGATCGAGGTCGCGCCGGTCGCGTGCAGCCGTACGCCGGTCCAGGCGAACGGCATCCGCGGCCCGTCCTCGGCGGTGGCCGCGTTGAGCGCGACGCTGTGCAGCGCGGCGTCGAGCAGCGCCGGGTGCAGCCCGAATCCGCCGGACTCGGTCCCTTCCGGGAGCGCCACCTCGGCGAACAGCTCCTGGTCGCGTCGCCAGGCCGCCTTCAGGCCCTGGAACGTGGGTCCGTAGCCCAGGCCGACCGCGCCGAGCCAGTCGTACAGGCCGGTCATCGGGAGCGGCTGCGCGCCCTCGGGCGGCCAGGCGGCCGTCTCCTGGGCGGGCGGCGCGGCGGCCTCCGGCGCGAGCACGCCGGTGGCGTGGCAGGTCCACGGGTCGTCGGCGGCTCCGCCGTCGGGCCGGGTGTGGACGGTGAGCTGCCGCCGCCCGTCCTCGTAGGGGGCGCCGACGGCCAGCTGGAGCTGGATCGCGCCGCGTTCCGGCACGATGAGCGGGGCCTGCAGGGTGAGCTCTTCGAGCAGGTCGCAGCCGGCCTCGTCGCCGGCCCTGACGGCCAGCTCCACGAACGCCGTGCCGGGCAGCAGCACCTGGCCGTTGACCTGGTGGTCGGCCAGCCACGGGTGGGTCTTCAGCGAGAGCCTGCCGGTCAGCAGCACGCCGTCGGAGTCGGCCAGCGAGACAGCGGCGGCGAGGAGGGGATGCCCGGCCGCCCCGAGTCCGGCGGCTCCGACGTCACCGGCGCTCGCGGTGCGCTCCTCCAGCCAGAAGTGCTGGTGCTGGAAGGCGTAGGTGGGCAGGTCGACCAGCCGGGGGGCGGCGGGCTCCAGGGCCCGGGCCCAGTCGACGTTCACGCCGCGTACCCACAGCTCGGCGGCGCTGGTCCACAGCCTGCGCAGACCACCGTCGTCGCGGCGCAGCGTGCCGCAGGCCACCACGTCCTCGACCGTCTCCTGCACCGCCATCATCAGCACCGGGTGGGCACTGACCTCAACGAACACCCCATGGCCCTGCTCGGCCAGCACCCGCACCGACGGCTCCAGCCACACCGTCCGCCGCAGGTTCTCGTACCAGTACGCGGCGTCCACCTCGGTCCCGGTCAGCCAGCACTGCCGCACGGTCGAGTACCACGGCACCTCGCCCGCTCGCGGGGTCACCGGGGCCAGCAGGCCCGCCAACTCCTCCTCGATCGCCTCGACATGCGCCGAATGCGACGCGTAATCCACCTCGATCCGCCGCGCCCGCACCGCGTCGTGCCGAGCCAGGAATTCCTCAATGGCGTCCGCATCGCCTGACACCACCGTCGAGGCAGGCCCGTTCACCGCCGCGATCGAGATCCGGTCGTCTACGGTCACTTCTGAAGCCGGTAGCGGGATCGACGCCATGCCGCCCCGACCGGCCAGCGCCACGATCGCCTGACTCCGCAACGCCACCACCCGGGCACCGTCCTCAAGCGACAACGCACCCGCCACCACTGCAGCCGCGATCTCACCCTGGGAATGACCGACCACCGCGGCCGGAACCACTCCGAGCGAGCGCCACACCTCAGCCAGCGACACCATCACGGCCCACAGCACCGGCTGCACCACATCAACCCGGTCCAGACCCTCCCCACCACGCAGCACATCGGTGAGGGACCAGTCCACGAACTCCGACAGCGCCGCCTCACACTCCGCCATCCGCGCGGCGAACACCGGCGAGTCGTCCAGCAGCTCGACGCCCATGCCGAGCCACTGCGACCCCTGACCGGGGAAGACGAACACCGTCTTGCCGCACGGCCCGGCCACACCCCGCACCGCACCGTCATCCAGACCGGCCAGCAGTTCCTCCCGGTCCGCGCCGATCACCACCGCACGGTGGTCGAACGCCGACCGCGAAGCCACCAGCGAATGCGCCACATCCACCGGCCGGACCCCGGCCACCGCATCGGCCAGCCGGCCCGCCTGAGCCCGCAACGCCTCCGCGCTGCGACCCGACAGCACCCACGGCACCACCGGCGGCTCTTCGACGGGCTCCGGCTCCTCGTCCGTGCCCGGCACCTGCTCGATGATCACGTGGGCGTTGGTGCCGCTGATGCCGAAGGAGGAGACGGCGGCGCGGCGCGGATGATCCTGAACGTCCCACGGCCGGGCCTCGGTCAGCAGCTCGACGGCCCCGGCCGACCAGTCCACGTGCGGCGACGGCTCGTCCACGTGCAGCGTCTGCGGCAGCATCCCGTGCCGCATCGCCATGACCATCTTGATGACCCCGGCGACACCGGCGGCGGCCTGGGTGTGGCCGATGTTCGACTTGACCGAGCCGAGCCACAGCGGCTGGTCCCGCTCCTGGCCGTAGGTGGCGATCAGCGCCTGGGCCTCGATCGGGTCGCCCAGCGTCGTGCCCGTACCGTGCGCCTCGACCACGTCCACTTCGGCGCCCGACAGCCCGGCGTTGGCCAGCGCCTGGCGGATCACCCGCTGCTGGGAAGGGCCGTTCGGCGCGGTCAGGCCGTTGCTGGCACCGTCCTGGTTGATGGCCGAGCCCTTGACGACCGCCAGCACCGGGTGGCCGTTGCGGCGGGCGTCCGACAGCCGCTCCACCAGCAGCATGCCGACCCCCTCCGACAGGGCGAAGCCGTCCGCCGCACCGGCGAAGGGCTTGCACCTGCCGTCCCGGGCGAGCGCGCCCTGGAGGCTGAAGCCGATGAAGCCGAGCGGGGTGCACATCACCGTGACGCCGCCGGCCAGCGCCAGGTCACAGTCGCCGTTCCGCAGCGCCTGCGCCGCCAGGTGCAACGCCACCAGCGACGACGAGCACGCCGTGTCCACCGTCACCGCGGGCCCTTCGAGCCCCAGCGCGTACGCGACCCGGCCGGACGCGATGCTGCTCAGCGTGCCGGTGACCAGGTGCCCGACGGATTCCAGCGGGACCTGGTCGGAGTGGCGGCCGTACTCCTCGTAGGCGGCGCCGACGAAGACGCCGGTACGGGTGCCGCGCAGCGAGCCGGGCTCGATCCGGCCGTGCTCGATCGCCTCCCACGAGGCTTCGAGCAGGACCCGCTGCTGCGGGTCCATGGCCAGGGCCTCGCGCGGGCTGATGCCGAAGAACTCGGGGTCGAACTCGGCCGCGTCACGCAGGAAGCCGCCGTCCCGTACGTACGAGGCGAGCTGGGCCTCGGGGTCCGGGTCGTAGATCCCCTCGACGTCCCAGCCACGATCGTCCGGGAGGGCCGAGATCGCGTCCCCGCCCTCGGCGACCAGCCGCCAGAGGTCGTCGGCGTTCGTCACGCCGCCGGGCATCCGGCAGCTCATCCCGACGATCACGATCGGGTCGTCGGAGACCGGCCCGCGGCTCTCGCCGGTGGGCCCGGCCTCCGTCCGGGTGCCCAGGATCTCGCCGCGGACCAGGCCCGCGAGCGCCTTGACGTTCGGGTAGTCGAAGACCACGGTCGCCGGGAGCCGCACGCCCAGCGCGGCGTTGAGCCTGCCGCGCAGCTCCACCGCGGTGACCGAGTCGAAGCCGAGGTCTCTGAAGGCCCGGTCCACCTCCACCTCGCCGGGGGCGTACCCGAGCACGGCGGCCACCTGCTCGCGCACCTGCGCGACCAGCAGCCGGTCCTGCTCGTCCTCGCTCAGCGGGAGCAGCTTCGCGCGCAGCTCCGAGGACTCGGAGTCGGCTTCCGACTCCTTCCGGAGCACCGCCACGGCCTCGGGGACGCCGTCGAGGAGGGGCCGCCGCCGGGCGGCGGTGAAGATGGGGAAGAACCGTTCCCAGTCGACGTCGGCGACGACCAGGTTGGTCTCGCCGTCGTCCAGGGCCTGCCGCAGGGCGTCGATGGCCAGGCCGGCGTCCATGTAGCGGACGCCGGTCCTGCGGGCGTCCTCCTCGTCGAGAAGGGTGGTCATGCCGCCGCCCGCGGCGTCCCAGAAGCCCCAGGCGACGGCCGTGGCGGCGAGGCCGCGGGCGCGGCGGTGCGCGGCCAGCGCGTCGAGGTAGGCGTTGCCGGCGGCGTACGCGCCGTTCAGGGCGCCGCCCCAGACACCGGCGCCGGACGAGAACAGCACGAACGCGTCGAGCGGCCCGTCGAAGGCCGCGTCCAGGTTGGCGGCTCCGACGATCTTGGCTTGGGTGGCCTCGGCCAGCTCGTCCCGTCCGAGCCGGGTGAGGGGCTGCATGTGGGGCACGCCCGCGGTGTGGAAGACCGATCGGACGGGGGCGTCGGCCTCGATCTCGCGGACCAGGGCCGCGAGCGCGTCGCGGTCGGCCACGTCGCACTTGGACACCGTCACCCGCGCGCCGAGCTCCTGGAGTTCGGCCACGAGCACGGCGGCGCCGGGGGCGTCGGCGCCGCGCCGGCTGGTGAGCACGAGGTGCTCGGCGCCGTCGCGGGCCAGCCATCGCGCGACGTTCGCGCCCAGGCCGCCGGTGCCGCCGGTGATCAGTACGGTGCCGCGGGCCGGCCGGCGCTCGGCCGAGTCGGTCCGCGCCCTTGGCGCCCTGGACAGGCGGCGGGCGAAGATCCCCGAGGCCCGGACGGCGAGCTGGTCCTCTTCCCCGATCCCGGCGAGCACGGTGACCAGGCGGGTCAGGACGCGCTGGTCGAGCGTCTCCGGCAGGTCCACGAGGCCGCCCCAGCGGGCGGGGTGCTCCAGGCCGAAGACCCGGCCGAGCCCGGAGACCGCGGCCTGCTCCGGGTCGCGGACCGGGTCGGCCCGGCTGACGCTCTCGGCGCCGTCGGTGGCGATCCAGAGCGGCGCCGCCACGCCGGCGTCGTCCATGGCCTGGATCAGCGTTACCGTCCGGGCCAGGTCGCAGTGGAGGGCGAGCACGCCGGCCGGGGCCTCGTCCCCGCCCAGCAGCGCGGCGAGGTCGTCCCTCCCGGAGTCGCCGGTGATCTCCAGGAGCTCGCACCGGGCTCCGTGCCGTTCGAGCGCCCCGGCGACGGAGGCCGCCGCGTCGCCGCCGGCCCGGTCCGCCGGGACGACGACGCGCCAGGTGCCCGACAGCGCGGGCGGCTTCCCGCCGGGTGCGCCGACGGGCGTCCAGGTGACGCGGTACCGCCAGGAGTCGAGCACGTCCTGGTCGCGCCGCCGGCGCCGCCAGGACGACAGCGCCGGCAGGATGGCCGCCAGCGGGGAGCCGTCCTCGATGCCGAGGGTGGCGGCCAGCGCGGCCACGTCCTCGCGTTCGACCGCGGCCCAGAACTCGGGGTCGACGGAGCCGTCCGGCGCCTGCTCGGCCGGGGTCGCGCCGGGCATGAACCAGAAGCGCTTGCGCTGGAAGGCGTACGTGGGCAGCTCGACGCGCTGGGGGACGGCGTCGGCGAAGTAGGCGTCCCAGTCGACGGCGACGCCCCGGCAGTGCAGCCGGCCGACGGCCTCGACGAAGGCGCGGGCCTCGTCGCGGTCCTTGCGCGTGGCGCTGACGAAGAACGCGGCGTCGTCGCCGTCGAGCGTCTGCCTGGCCAGGCTGGTCAGCACCCCGTCCGGGCCGATCTCCACGAACACGGTGGCGCCACCGGTCCTGGCGGTGGTGACGGCGTCGCCGAAGCGCACCGCCCGGCGGACGTGGTCCACCCAGTAGCCGGGGTCGGTGAGCTGGCCGGGCTGCGCCTTCTGCCCGGTCACGTCAGAAATGATGGGAATGGCGGGCTCGCCGTACGTCAAGGACTCCGCGACCTGCCGGAACTCCTCCAGCATCGGCTCGACGAGCGGCGAGTGGAAGGCGTGGGAGACGCGCAGCCGGCGGGTGCGTACCTGCCGTGCCTCGAGTGCCTGCGCGATCTCGTCGATGTCGCCGGCGGCGCCGGAGACGACGACCGCGCCCGGCGCGTTGACCGCGGCGATCCCGGCCCGGTCCGCGCGGCCGGCCAGCAGCGGGAGGACCTGCTCCTCCGGGGCGGCGACGGCCAGCATGGCGCCGCCCGCGGGCAGCGCCTGCATCAGCCGGGCCCGCGCGGCGACCAGCGCGCAGGCGTCGCCGAGCGAGAGCACCCCCGCGACGTGGGCGGCGGCGAGCTCGCCGACCGAGTGCCCGGCGAGCACGTCGGCCTCGATGCCCAGCGAGGTCAGCAGCCGGTACAGGGCGACCTCGAAGGCGAACAGGGCGGGCTGGGTCATGCCCGTCTCGTCCAGCACCCCGTCGGGGTCGGTGAACATGACGTCCCTGATGGGGTGCGGCAGCAGCGGGTCGAGCACCTTGCAGACGTCTTCGAGCGCGGCGGCGAACACCGGGAACGCCTGGGCGAGCGCGGCGCCCATGCCCACCCGCTGGCTGCCCTGGCCGGCGAACAGGAAGGCGATCCTGCCTCCCGCCCCGGAACCCGTGACGGCGGTGGCGCCGTCGGCGAGCGACCGGAGACCGGCCAGGAGCTCGTCCCGGGTCTCCCCCACGATCACGGCGCGCTGGTCGAGCACCGCCCGGCCGGTGGCGAGCGACCAGCCCACGTCCTCGACGCGCAGGTCCGGCCGCGCGGCCGTCCACGTGCTGAGCCGGTCGGCCTGCGCGGCCAGCGCCTGCGCGTCCCTGGCGGAGACCGCCCAGGGGACCAGCGGCAGGTTCAGCCCGGCCTGCTCGGCGGTGTCGTCCTGCTCGGCCGGCGTCTCTTCGAGGATCAGGTGGGCGTTGGTGCCGCTGAAGCCGAAGGCCGAGACGGCGGCGCGGCGGGGCGCCTCGCCGGACTCCCACGGCCGGGGCTCGGTGAGCAGCTCGACGGCGCCGCCCGACCAGTCCACGTGCGTGGACGGCTCGTCCACGTGCAGGGTGCGCGGCAGCGTCTCGTTGCGCAGCGCCATCACCATCTTGATCACGCCGCCGACGCCGGCGGCCGCCTGGGCGTGGCCGATGTTCGACTTCAGCGAGCCCAGCCACAGAGGCTGGTCCCGGTCCTGCCCGTACGCGGTGATGAGCGCCTGGGCCTCGATCGGGTCGCCCAGGGTGGTACCGGTGCCGTGCCCCTCCACCGCGTCCACCTGCGAGGGCGACAGGCCCGCGTCGGCCAGCGCCTCCCTGATCACCCGGATCTGGGAGGGGCCGTTCGGCGCGGACAGCCCGTTGCTGGCGCCGTCCTGGTTGACCGCGCTGCCGCGGATGACCGCGAGGACGTGGTGCCCGTTCTCCCGCGCGTCCGACAGGCGTTCGAGGAGCAGCACCCCCACACCCTCGCTCCAGCCGGTGCCGTTCGCCGCGTCGGCGAAGGACTTGCAGCGGCCGTCGGCCGACAGGCCCCGTTGCTGGGAGAACTCGATGAAGGTGTTCGGGGTCGCCATCACGGTCACGCCGCCGGCCAGCGCCAGCGAGCACTCGCCGCGCCGCAGCGCCTGCGCCGCCAGGTGCAGCGCCACCAGCGACGACGAG
>NZ_JBSFTC010000146.1:0-27128 GCF_053590415.1 Nonomuraea sp. NPDC003201 | reverse complement strand
GGGCGCCCACGCGGGGTCGGGCGAGCCCGTCGACTGCCGCAACAGCAGCTCGCCGAGCCGGTCGGCCACCTCCGTCGTCGGCTGCGCCATGGCGCGCCGCACGAGCGCGTGGATCAGCAGCCCCAGGTGCGGGTACGCCGCCGGGTCCACGTGCTGGAACACCTCTTCGACGAGCCCCGCCCACGTGTCGGCCGAGTCGCCGGGGGGCACGTTCGAGCCGCGCAGCCGCTCCGGGAGCCGCGCCGGATCGACCACAGCCACGGCGGCGAAGTACGTGCCCGCCACCGCCGCGTCCTGCGTGAACCGCTGGTCCAGCCGGTAGCGGGCCAGGTGGAGCATGCCGATCAGGCGCCAGGTGACGGCGTCGGTCCGGTCGCCCGCGCACGCCCGCATCGCCTGCTCGGCCTCGACCAGCGCCGCGGGATCCCAGATCAGGCCGGGATCCGCGGCCTGCTCGAACCGCTCGATGCGGGCGGCCAGCGCCCGAGCCGGTTCGGTCATGGGCACAGGCTCTCACCGGCGTGCGCGCCCGTACAGAACCGTGCCTTAGACCTCCACATCGCCCCGTACGGTATCGCTCTTTACGGTGTCAGCTCGATGAAGGACACGCCCGGCATGGGCAGATCGAACTCGAGGGTGACCGTGCTCCCTGCGGCCGTGGCCGGCGGGGCCAGCTCGTCCAGGGTGTTGGCGGCGTGGAGCTTGTCCCACTGCTCGTCCGCCGGCCAGTCGCCGCCGCCCATCGCCTGCCAGGTCGCCTGCACGTTGGAGTGGTCGCGGTCGATGCGGTGGTGGGTGACCGTGTACTCCCCGTCGGCGAGCCCGTCGACGGTCAGGGACACCGTACGGGTGAGCTCGGGGGCGCCGTCGGCCTGGGCGTGGTTGAGAGTGCCGTTCCAGACCAGCACGCCGATCCTGCCGTCCGCGTGCCGGGCCGCCCACGCCTCGACGCCGGCCACGTCGCCGTCGAGCGTGGCGGCCAGCTCCGCGTCGCCCAGCCGGGAGGCCAGGGTGAGCGCGTGGAAGCGGGGCTTGCGCAGGTTGCCGACCGTCAGCAGGCCGAACCCGCCGTGGAACAGCCGCGGCGGCCGGCCCAGCTCCTCGAAGTGGTCGGAGGCCACCCAGTGCGACAGCGCGGCGATCCGGCCGGCGGCCGACTTCATGCCGTGCAGCAGGAACGCCGCCCCGAACGGCCCGTCGCCGATGCCGTGGAAGTGGGTGGGTGTGGGCCCCCATTCGGTCCACCAGACGGGGACGTCCACGCCGTACCTGGCCAGGACGGGACGCCAGTCGAGCGGCGCGTTGCCGTAGGTGTGGCTGGAGACGAAGTCGAGCGCCGCGCCCGACTCCTCGACGTGCGCGAGCAGCTCCTCCACCCAGCCGTCGGCCGCCGAGGCGGGCCCGCCGACGCGCAGGTCCGGGTGGACGTTCTTCACGGCCGCGGCGGTGACGTCGTAGAGCAGGAAGTACTCCTCGGGCGTGCCGGTCCAGAAGACGGCCAGGTTCGGCTCGTTCCAGACCTCGAAGGCCCAGTGGTCGATCAGCTCGTGGATCCCGTACCGCTCGGCCAGGTGCTCCACGAGCGCCCTGACCAGGTCGCTCCACGCCTCGAAGTCCTTCGGCGGCGAGACGACGGCGTCGTAGCCGAAGACGGTCCTGGAGGGGTCGGCGGCCAGGTCGCGCGGCATGTAGCTGAGCTCCACGATCGGCCGCAGGCCCAGCGCCACGACCTTGTCGTAGACCTCGTCCACGCGGCTGAAGTCGTAGACCGCCTGACCGTCGACCTCGCGGTAGACGCCCAGGTCGTCGCAGAGGATGGCGTGCGCCC
The DNA here is from genome assembly GCF_053590415.1 of Nonomuraea sp. NPDC003201. Classification (NCBI taxonomy): domain Bacteria; kingdom Bacillati; phylum Actinomycetota; class Actinomycetes; order Streptosporangiales; family Streptosporangiaceae; genus Nonomuraea; species Nonomuraea sp. NPDC003201. The sequence goes on along the minus strand of NZ_JBSFTC010000146.1, from coordinate 25,300 downwards.
TGACCGTCTGGACGCCGAGCTCGTCGCGCATGACGCGCAGCGCCTCGGCCAGCTCCTCGCCGATGGGCCGGCCGCCGCTCTCGTCGGTGCTCAGCAGGTGCGACAGGTGCTCCGACCCCACCATGTACGCCCACGGGCGCGGCAGCTCGCGGGTCACCCGCGCCGCGTCCACGTGGACCGACAGCCCGGCCGGCCCTTCGAGCGGGGCGGCCTGGACGGGCTCGGACAGCGGGCCGGCGTGGTCCACGGCGACGACGGCGGCCACCTGGTAGGACGCCGCTCCGTGGCCGGTGTCCACGTACCGGCAGGACGGGACGGCGGGCACGTCCACGTCCGGCGGCGTGGCCGGCGACCCGTCCCGGTGCACCACGTAGCCGATGGCCCCGGGCACGGCGTCCCAGGTCAGCGTCACCTGGCCCGCTCCCGGGACCGCCGACAGGCCCGTCGGGGCCGGCAGCTCGGGCCGGGAGGCCGGGGTGATCGCACCGGACTCCTGGCCGATGCGCTCCTGCCAGTCGCGGTGGGCAGCCATGTTCATGAAGTGACGTTCCATTCCTCGATTTCCATTACCGGGCGCAGCTTGGCCTCCACGCCCGAGCCCGCGAAGTAGCGGTGCAGATCGCCGCCGGTGAGCACGTTGCCCAGGGCGGCCATCACCATGCCCTGGTCGAGTGCCAGGTACCACTTGGACACGGCCCCCGAGCGGACCGCGACGGCGTCGTAGAAGCCGCCGGGGCCGTAGGCGTCGAAGTTCCGGCGGAGCTTGTCCAGGTTGTCGATGGCCGCGTCCTTCGCGTACGGCAGCGCCAGGAAGCTGGCATGCGGCGTCACGACGCCGTCGCCGTAGGCCGTGGGCTCCGGCTTGGCCGGGCGGCAGCCCTCGTAGCCGGGGTCGGTGCTGGTGCGCTCGCGGTCGGTGGTGTAGCCGGGCTCGTCCATGCCGAGCGGGTCCACGCCGTACTCGCGGTAGCCGCCGTGCGGGTCGTTGGACGGCGAGAAGCCCCAGTAGCCGTACTTGGCCTCGTTCATGCCGTGCTCGATCTGGGCGCGCACGAACACCGGGTGGTTGCGGCCCCAGCTCTTGGGCGCCCACTTGGCCTCGGGGACCACGAGGTCCGGCATGAGGGCCTCGAACATGGAGCCGCCCCAGTTGGGGACGTAGCGCATGCCGCGGTAGGCGTACGTGCCCTCCCAGACGTTCACGCCCAGGTACTTCTTCCACGAGCCGACCGGCTTCTGGTCCTGCCAGCCGAAGTCGCAGCCGTTGTCGGGGAAGGTGCGGTACGGGCCGAAGTAGCTCTCGCGCGGGAGCTGGCCCAGCGCGATGCCCACGTACTGGCCGATGCGGGTCTCGGCGGGCGCGCCGTAGTGGTGGCAGGTCGAGTAGACGGTCGTGCCGGTGCCGGCGTAGTCGCTCGCGACGTAGCAGCCGTCGGGCGGCTCGGGCCAGAAGCCCCCGCGGATCAGGCCGGTGCCCGCGTCGGGGCGGGCGGCGGGGTCGTAGTAGGAGGCGAAGTTCATGGAGGTCAGCAGACGGTTGGCGCGGGCGGAGTATTGCGGGGTCGCGTTGCGGACCATCATGAGGGCCGCGGCCAGCCAGCCGTTGTCCACGCTGGAGGCGAACAGGCGCACCGGATCGCCGGTCTCCGGCCAGGTGTGGATCAACTGGAGGGTGCCGGGATCGTACCAGTTGTAGAACTGGCCGGTGGGCGTGTTCCGCTCAAGTGCCTCCAGCGCCTTGATCACCCGGCCGATCCTGGCGGCGGCGTCCCCGCCGCTGATCAGGCGCAGGTCGCGGGCGGCGAGGGTGCTCCACAGGTACGTGCCGATGTTGGTGGGTGAGGTGACCTTCGCCCTGGTCGCGAGGTCGCCGGTCACCTTGTCGGAGGGCAGGCCGGTGGCCGGCTCCACCATGGCGGCCATCGACCGCCAGGTGTCCTTGGCGTAGCGGAGCAGGGTGGCGTTCGCGGAGGCGTCGGCGAGGGCGGGGGTGGCCGGCACCGTCAGGGCCAGCACGAGCACGCCGGACAGGACTGTCTTGCGCATGGGGGGGCTCCTCTACTTGAGGCCGGTGGTGGCGATGCCCTGGATGAAGAAGCGCTGCAGGAAGACGAACAGGAACAGGATCGGCGCGATCACCACGACCGACCCGGCGACCAGCAGGTTGTAGTGGGTGGCCTCGTGCCCGTTCAGGATGTTGAGCGCGACCGGGAGGGTGTACATGTTCTCGCTCTGCGCGACCACGGCCGGCCACAGGAAGTTGTTCCACGAGCCGAGGAACGTGATCAGCCCCAGCGTGGCCAGCGGCGGCCCGCACAGCGGCAGGATGATCGTGAAGAAGATCCGGAACTCCCCCGCACCGTCCACCCTGGCCGCGTGGATCAGCTCGTCCGGCAGGTCGGCGATGAACTGCCGCATCATGAACACGCCGAGCGGCGTCACCACGGTCGGCAGGATGATCCCGATGAACGTGTTGACCATGCCGAGCTTCGCGATCAGCACGAACTGCGGCACCATGAGCACGATCGCCGGGATCGCGAGCTGCACCAGCACCAGGCCGAAGGCGAGGTTCTTGCCGCGGAAGGACAGCTTGGCGAAGGCGTACCCGACCATGGAGCAGAACAGCAGGTTGGTGGCGACCAGCACGAGCGCGATGAGCATGCTGTTGGCGAAGGCGTTGCCGATGTTCACCCGCTGGAACAGCTCGGCGAAGTTGTCCAGCGTGAAGGTCTCGGGCCAGAAAGTCGGCGGGTCGCGCCTGATCTCCCGCTCCGGCTTGACCGCGCTGAGCGCCGTCCACAGGAACGGCCCGGCGACCAGCGCCAGCCCCAGGCTCAGCCCCAGGTAGACGACCGCGCGCTGGCGGCGGGTCCGGCTCATCTGCGCCTCCCGAGCCTGAGCTGCAGTACGGCCAGCGCCACGATCACCACGAACAGCACGGACGAGGCGGCCCCCGCGTAGCCGTAGTTGCCGACCCCGAACTGGTTGAAGATGGCCAGCGAGGCCGACAGCGTGGAGTCGAGCGGGCCTCCCCTGGTCATGACCAGCGGCTCCTCCAGGAACTGCATGAAGCCGACCGAGCTGTAGACGGTGCAGAACAGCAGCACCGGCCGCAGCGAGGGAACGGTGACCGCGCGGAAGCGGGCCCAGCGCCCGGCGCCGTCCACCTCGGCGGCCTCGTACAGCTCCCTCGGGATGCTCTGCAGCGCGGCCAGCAGCACGACCATGTTGAAGCCGAAGCTGCGCCAGGCCGTCATCACGATGATCGACGGCAGGGCGGTGGACGTGCTCTGCAGCCAGTTGGGGCCCTGGACGCCCACCAGCTCCAGCAGCCGGTTGACCAGCCCGGCCTCCGGCTCCAGCAGGAACTTCCAGGCCACGGCGATGCCGATGATGCTGGTGATGTTCGGCAGGTAGTAGCCGAGCCGGAAGAACGCGGCCGGGAGCCGGGCGATCCCCGAGTTGAGCAGCACGGCCGCGGCCAGCCCGAGCCCGATGGTCAGCGGCAGCGCGGTGACCACGAAGACCACGGTGTTGAGCGCCGCCTTGCGCATGGCGCCGTCGTTCATGAGCCGCAGGTAGTTGTCGACCCCGACCACGTTGACGGCGAGCGGGTCGCTCACGTCGGTGCTGCGCATGTCGGTGAAGCTCATGCCGATGCCGACCAGCAGCGGGCCCAGGTAGAAGACCGCGAACAGCACCACGAACGGCAGGATGAAGATCCAGCCGATGCCGGCCTGGCGTAACGTGCCCCTGAGCCTGATCGGCGCCACCCGGCGGGCGGGGACCGCCACGCTCATGGGCCCTCCCGCGTCGGCGCCACGTTCACAGGCCGGTGCCGATCGTGTCGGCCTGCGACTGGATCGCCTTGAGGGTCTGCTCGGGCGTCTGCGCGCCCCGGGCCAGCTTCTCCAGCTCGGTCTCCAGCACCCTGGCCACCTGCTCCCACGTCGGGAACGGCGGCGGCGTCTTGGCGTCCTTGAGCTGCTCGCCGAAGACCGCGAGCTGCTTGTCGGCGGTCAGCTCCGGCTCCTGCCAGGCCGCCGCGACCGCGGGCAGCGACTTCACCGTCGTGTACCACTTGGCCTGGACCTTCGGCTCGCTCAGCCACTGGATGAACTTCCAGGCCGCGTCGCGGTTCTTGGCCTTCTTGAAGACCACCATGTCGGATCCGCCGAGGAAGCTCGTCGCCGAGACCGGGCCCTTGGGGTAGGGGGCGACGTCGAACTGGTCCTTGAAGCCGGGGCCGCCGTCGTTGTTCAGCACGCCGACCATCCACGGGCCGGAGAAGAAGCCGCCGACCTCGCCCTTGATGAAGCTCTGGGGGAAGGCGCCCTCCGGGGTGTTGTTGGGGGCGAGCTTCTGGGTGAACAGCGACGCGTACTGCTTGAGCGCCGTGAGCGCCTCGGGGGTGTCGAACGTGTACTTGCCGTCCTTGACGATCTCGCCGCCCGCCTGCCAGATGAACGGCAGCACCTCCTGCCAGGAGGCGCCCTGCGTGTAGCTCTGGTTGAAGCCGTTCTTGGCCCCGCCCTTGTCCTTCAGCGCCTTGGCGAACGCGGTGAACTCCTCCCACGTCTTCGGCGGCTCGACGCCGGCCTTCTTCGCCTGGTCCGTGCGGTAGTAGAGGACGCGGGTCTCGACGTACCACGGCACCCCGTACGCCGTGCCGTTGACGTCGACCGTCTGCCAGGCGCCGGGGAAGAACACGGACTTGTCGACCAGGTTGCCGGGGGTCGGCTCCAGCGCGCCGGTCTTGGCCAGCTCGCCCGACCAGGTGGAGCCGACCATGCTCACGTCCGGCGTGGCGCTGCCCGCGATGGCCGCGGTGATCTTGTCGTGCGCCACGTCCCAGCCGATGGCCGTGACGTTAACCTTCACGCCCGGGTTGGCGGCCTCGAAGTCCTTGGCGAACGAGCCGAGCGCCTTGCCCTCCTCGCCCATCGCCCAGACCGTGACCTCCCCCGTGATCTTGCCGGTCGTGACGTTCTGTGCCTGCTCAGGAGTTCTGTCTGCGCTGCGGCCGCAGCCGGCCGCCAGGATAGCGAGGGCCAGCACGCCTCCCGCGGCGCGCCGGGTGGTGGTGTTCACGGACTACCTCCTGGGGGTTGGTCACCGCGGCCGGAACGGATCTCCGGCTCGGCGGTCAGGGCTCGGTGACGTCTCGGGGTGGTCGCCGCAGCTGGAGCGGACCACCAGCTCGGTGGGCAGGCTCTGGTGGCGGGGCAGGTCGCGGGCGCGGGTGATCAGCTCGTCGAGCGCGCGGGCGGCGCGGGCGCCGAGCTCGCGCATGGGCTGGCGTACGGTGGTCAGCGCCGGGCGGGCGTGGCGGGCGGCCATGATGTCGTCCCAGCCGGTCACGGCCAGGTCGCCGGGCACGCTCAGGCCCAGCTCCTCGGCGGCCAGCAGCGCGCCGAGCGCCACCTCGTCGTCGGAGCAGATGATCGCCTCGGGCCTGCGCTTGCCTTTGAGCAGGTCCCTGGCGGCCTCGAAGCCGCACTCGACGGTGTAGTGGCGCGTGTCCACGGCCTCGATCGCGCCGCCGAGCACCGCCCGCACGCCCTGCCAGCGCTCGTCCACGTCGTCCTGGCTGGCCATGGGCGCGCCGAGGAAGGCGAAGCGCTCGTAGCCGTGCCCGGCCAGGTGGGCGGCCAGCTCTCCCGCCGAGGCCCGGTTCTCGCTGCGCAGCGTGTCGGCGCCGGTCAGCGGGTCGCGCGAGATGAACACCAGCCGCATGCCGAGCCGCACCAGCTCGGCCACCAGCGGCTCGGGGACGGTGTGACCGAAGATCAGCATGCCGTCGACCCGCCCGGCGAGGTCCTTGACCAGGTCGTTGACCCGCGTGCGCCCCTTGGTGGACAGGATGACGACGGAGCGCCCCAGCTCGGAGGCGACCTCCTCGTAGCCGAGCAGGACCTCGGTGTAGTAGGGGCCGGCGAGGTCGGGGAAGACGATGCCGTTGGCGGCGTGGCGGCCCTCGGCCAGGCTCACTCCGAGGCGGCTGGGCGTGAAGTTGAGCTCCTCGACCGCCTTGAGCACCTTCTCGCGCGTCCTGGCCGCGACCGGGCCGGTGCCGCGCAGCGCCCGGGACACGGTCGCGATCGACACGCCGGCCCGCTGGGCCACCTCGTAGATGGTCACGTCCATCGAGCGTCTCCCTGTTGTGTAAGCGCTTCCACTTTGGACTGTAAGCGCTTACACACATGCATCCTGCCAGGGTTGTTAACTTCTCGTACAGACCCCGGCGAGTAACGGTGAGGTCACGCCCTCGATGGGTAGTTGTGGATCATGCTCTACGGCAAGGAACACGTACAGCGTTATCAGGAGACCAACGGCGAGGAGGGACACGACTGGAACAACACGACAGTCCTCCTCCTCACCACCAAGGGCCGCAAGTCCGGCCGCTCCTACACGACGCCACTCATCTATCAGAAGCACGGCGACGACTACGTGGTCGTCGCGTCCAAGGGCGGGGATCCCGACCACCCCGAGTGGTACAAGAACATCCTGGCCAACCCTGAGGTGGAGGTGCAGGTCAAGGGCGACAAGTTCACGGCCCGCGCGCGTACGGCCTCCAAGGAGGAGAAGCCGGAGCTCTGGCGGCTGATGGCCCGCACCTGGCCGGACTACGACGAATACCAGAAGAAGACCGACCGCGATATCCCGGTCGTCGTGCTCGAACGCGTCAAATGACGGGTGCCCCGCCGCACCCGGTCGGGGCGCGACGGGGCTTCCATCACGTCATCTGAGCTGGTAGGCCCTGATGACGGTCTCGGTGAAGCCGTTGCCGCCGGTGTCGGCGGCGTTGACGCGCAGCGAGGCGAACCCGCCGCGCGCGCTGACCGGGTGCCACGTCTGCGCGGCCCACGTGCCGTTCCCCGCCGGGTGCACGAGCGTGGGCAGCCAGGTGCGGCCGTCGTCGTAGGAGATGTCCACCGTGAGCTTGCGCAGCGGCAGGTCGGGCGATCCGTCCTGGCGCTGGACGCTCAGCGGGATGCTCATGAGACCCACGGCCGCCCGGTTGCGGTCGTCCAGCTCAGGGGCGATCTTGACGGTCAGCAGCGGCAGCACCTGGCGCTTGCCCGGCTCGGCCGACTTCGACCTGAACTTCCACTCGGCGCTGACCCGGGTGGACACCTTGGTCTGCTTCGCCTCGCGGTCGGCGGTCATGGTCAGGCGGTATTCGCTCGCCTTCGTCTCGGCGGGCACGTCGACCGAGCCCGGCAGGTAGTCGGCCGCGTAGATCTCCTTGCCGTCGCGGTAGACCTTGGCCTGCGGGGCGATGTAGTCGCCGTAGGAGACGCGGTCCGGCGTGCTGTCCTCGAACAGCCCGGCCGAGAACTGCATCAGGTTCTCGTCACGCCAGTTGTAGTCGCCGTCGGGGTTGAGCGCCGCCGCGAAGACGCCGGCGTTCCAGCGGTCGGTGGTCCTCCGGCCGGCCCGGTAGGAGGTGATGTCGCCGAAGAAGAACTGGTCGACGTCGTCCCAGCCGTCCGGCGGCGTCTGGTACTGGATGAAGGACGGGTACCAGCCGGTGTCGGCGGGCGTGTAGTACTCGGTCCTGCGGAACGGCAGCGAGAAGCGCGAGACCTGCCCGTACGGCATCCAGGCCAGCTCCTTCCCGTACAGCACCGGCAGGGCGAAGCGCTCGCCGAACTTGGCGTCCTGCTGCGTGGCGTACGTGGAGGTGACCTCGGCGAGGTCGCGGCGGCGCGGCTGGTAGCCGGGGTCGGCGGGGATGCCCGGCTCGGCCTTCATCAGGTGGTAGAAGTACGGGCTGTCGTCGTAGCCGCCGTCGGCCTTCGGCCTGGCCCACTGCGTCCACCGGTAGAAGGCGAAGTTCTTGCTCACGGTACGGGCCGTCGGGATGGCCTTGATGCCCTCGACGCGCTCCGCGCCCCGCATGCCGGCCAGGTCGACGTCCACGCCCATGGCCTGCACGCCCTCGGCGAGCTGGAGCATGCCGAGCATGCCGAAGGCCAGCCGCGCGGTGGACTCCTCCGTACGGACGGTCACCGGGCGCGCCTTGCGGGCCTCGGCGGCGACGGTGCGGTCGGCGTCGAGCGTGAACTCCGGATCGGCGGCCATCACCAGGGTGCCGTCGCTGTCCATCATGAGGGTGACGACGGTGTAGCGGCGGCCCTTCTGCAGCCTGAGGTCCAGCGTGCCACTGGCGATGTCGTAGTTGCGCTGCTCCTTGGTCTCGAGGTCGATCACGCCGGCGAACGCGGCCCGCGCGGGCTGCCCGTCGGTGCCGGTGAAGGTCAGCTTGAGCGAGCGCTTCTCCGGCTCGACCCGCATGCCGATGCCGGTGCGGACGGTGACGCCGGCGTTCCTGGCGATGACCGTGCCGCTGAACGTGCCGATCGGGCCCGGCTGGGCGGTCACCTTGACCTGGGCGGTGCCGTGCGCGGGCACCTCCACGGACGGGGCGCCGAGCTTGAACGGCGTCACCGTCGCGCCCTCGCCGTCCTTGGCGATCACGCTGAGGTCCAGCCGGACGGCGGCGTCGCCGTCGTTGCGGTAGGTGAGCGTCTGCTCCCTGGGCGCGGGGCTGGGCAGCTCGATCTCACCCAGGTTCAGGCCGGCGGGCTCGGTGGTGATCTGCTGGGTGACGGCGCGGGCGACGTCCACGCGGCCGGAGCCCTGGACGTAGGCGCCCAGCTCGTCGCCGGGCGCGGTGGAGGCCATGAGCGCCGACTTGATCCGGTCGGCCTTCCAGTCGGGGTGCTGCCCGGCGACGATCGCGGCGGCCCCGGCCACGTGCGGGGTGGCCATGGAGGTGCCGCTCAGGGAGGTGTACGAGTCGTCGACCGGGGAGCCCAGGCCCGTGCCCGCGGCCCGCGCGGCGACGATCTCCACGCCCGGCGCGATCAGGTCGGGCTTGACCGCGGCGTCGCCCACGCGCGGGCCCGTGCTGCTGAACTGGGCGACCGTGTCGTCGTCGCGGTAGGAGGCGCCGACGGAGAGCGCGCGGTCCGCGGTGCTCGGGGAGCCGACCGTCTGGGGACCGTCGTTGCCCGAGGCGATGACGAACAGCGTGCCGTACTTCTCCGACAGGCTGTTGACGGCCTGCTCCACGGGGTCCACGCCGACGGAGTCGGCCTCGCCGAGGCTGAGGTTGGCGACGCGGGCGCCGTTCTCGGCCGCCCAGGTCATGGCCTCGATGATGGCCGAGTCGGGGCAGAAGCCACTCTGCACGCAGACCTTGCCGATGAGCAGCTTGGCGCCGGGGGCGACGCCCTTGTACCTGCCGCCCGAGGCGGCGCCGGAGCCGGCGATGGTGGCGGCGACGTGGGTGCCGTGGCCGTTGAGGTCGCGGACGTCGGGCTCGTCGGTGAAGTTCTGGGTCTTGGTGACCAGGCCCTGGAGGTCGGGGTGGCCGGGGTCGTACCCGGAGTCGAGGACCGCGACGGGCACGTCCTTGCCGGTGTGGCCGGCCGCCCAGGCCTGGGGCGCGCCGATGTGCGGGACGCTGACGTCGAGGGAGAGCTTGGCCTTGCCGTCCAGCCAGATCTTCTCGGGCGCGGCCGCGGCCGTCCTGGCCTGCCCGGTCAGGGCCTTCCACAGCGTGCCCGCGCCGGTGCGGGGCTCGCTCTGCGCGACGCCGTTGATCGCGGGCAGCGGGCGCCCGCCCGCGGCGCGCAGCGTGGCGGCACCGGCCTGGTCCGGGTACGTCGTGATCAGCGGGAGCGCCGGGCTGGCGGCGTCGTCGTAGCCGAGCGCGGCGAGCCGGGTGACGTTGAACAGCCGGGGGTCGAGGCGGCCGGCGGCCAGAAGGGGCATCGCGTCCGTGGGGACGATGCTGAGCCCGTCCTTGCCCCGGCGGTGCACGAACGTGACCTTCTCCCTGCCGGGGCCGGGCTTGACGTCGAGCTGGGTCTGCTTGTCGGGGAGCTCGCGGAGGGTGACCTTGTCGCCGGTGATGAGGGTGATCGTCTTGGGCGGTCCGGAGGGCTTGTCCGGCTGGGTGGTCGCCTTGGCGGAGGGGGCGGGGGTGGGGGCCGCCTGAGCCGGCGTGGCGGCGGCGATCAGGGCCGTTACCACGACGCCCAGAAGGGCGGTTCTCTGAAGCACATCCCGATTTCTAACTGTTAGTGAAATTTGGTGACAAGGTGGTTGATGTGGCCTATTGCGGCAACTGCCGGAATTGGCCAAGATCGTGGGCATGCTTGAGGAGGGCCGGGCGCTGGAGGTCGTGGGCATCAGCGCCTTCGACGAGCGGGTCTACCGCGGGGTGCTGGCCAGTCCCGGCATCACCGTGCAGGAGCTGGTCAGGCGCAGCGGCGAGAGCGCGGGGCGCATCCAGTCGTCCCTGAGCCGGCTGCGCGCCAAGGGGATGGTCAGCCGCCTGTGGGGCCGCTCGCCCCGCTGGACGGCGACGAACCCGGGCGCCGCGATCCGCTCGCTGGTGCGCGGCATGCAGGGCGAGCTCGACCGGCTCACCGACACCGCCGACGAGCTGGAGGCCGCCTTCCACATCGTCGGCCAGGGCACGGACGAGGGCGGTCAGCTGGAGGTCCTGGCCGGGCCCGAGGAGCAGGCCCGGTGGTACGTACGGTTGCAGCAGGAGGCCAAGGAGGAGGTGCTGACCTTCGACCGGCCGCCGTACGTGCTGGACTACCACAATCCGCTCCAGACCGGCCTGCTCCGCAGCGGCGTCCGCTACCGGACCATCTACGTGCCGGAGGCCTTCGACCACACGGGGGCGCTCGACGAGGTGGGCAGCCTCATCAAGGCGGGCGAGGAGGCGCGGGTCCTGCCGGAGCTGCCGTTCAAGATGGCGATCGTCGACCGGTGGCGGGCGGTCATGCCTCTGCAGATGGACCCGCCGTTGACGCGTGGCGTGCTGATCACGGGGTCCACCATGGTGATGGCGTTGGTGGAGCTGTTCGAACGGATGTGGCGGGAGGCGCTTCCGGTACGGCCGGAGCTGTGGCAGGAGCTCGGTGATTCGCGGCTGGAGCCGACCGATCCCGGACCGCCGGCCGCGGACCTCGACCCTGAGGCCGGACCGCTCGGCCCTGCGGAGGGGGCTCCTGCGCAGGGGGCACTCAGCCCTGGGCAGGGGGCACTCGGCCGTACTGCGGGTGCGCCCGGCCCTGCGGCGGGGACGCTCAGCCCTGCGGCCGGTGCCCTCGGCCCTGGGGCCAGTACCCTCAGCCCTGGGGCCAGTACCCTCAGCCCTGCGGCCGGTGCGCTCAGCCTGGAGGACCGCAGGCTCCTGGCGCTGCTCGCGGCCGGGCTCAAGGACGACGCCATCGCCCGCCAGCTCGGCACCAGCCCGCGCACCCTACGCCGCCGGCTGCGTCACCTCCTGGACGAGCTCAACGCGGAGACCCGCTTCCAAGCCGGCGCCCAGGCCAGCCGCCGCGGCCTGGTGTGAGTCCGGGGCGGCGCGTCCCGCTCCCCTCAGCCCCGGCCGGCCGTCGTGACGCAGCAGCCCACGGCCGCAACCCCCACCAGAACCCGCTCGCATGGCACGGTAACCCCCAGCACCCGCTCGCGCAGCGCGGTCGCCTCCGCCGACGCCCGCTCGCACGATGCCGTCGCCACCCTCGCCCGGCCCCACTCGCACAGTGCCGTCGCCCCCCGGTGCCCGCTCGAAGGGTGTGGTCGCCCCCGTGCCCGCTCGCATGGTGCGGTCGCTCCCCGGGCCCTCTACCACCGTGGCGGGACCGCCCCCTGAGAACCCTCGTGGGACCTCAGGGCCGCAGGGTGGCGTAAAGATCCATGGTGCGGTGGGCGATGCGTTCCCAGGAGAAGTGCTCGACGGCCCTGGCCCGCCCCGCCACCCCGAGCGCCTTGGCCCGCGCCGGGTCCCGCAGCAGCGCGTTGACGCGCTCGGCCAGATCGGCGGCGAACCGGTCGGGATCGTACGGCGTGCCGTCAGGGCCCTGGGAGATCGGGACGAGCAGGCCCGTCACCCCGTCGGCCACCACCTCGGGGATGCCGCCGGTGGCCGTCGCCACCACGGCCGTCTCGCAGGCCATCGCCTCCAGGTTCACGATCCCCATGGGCTCGTACACCGACGGGCACACGAACACCGTCGCGTGCGTCAGCAACTGGATGACCTCGGGCTTGGGCAGCATTTCCTGGATCCAGAACACCCCGTCCCGGTCGAGGCCGCGCACCAGCTCGGTGACCTCCGCCGCGATCTCCGGCGTGTCCGGCGCGCCCGCGCACAGCACGAGCTGGGCGTCCCGGTCGAAGGACCGCGCCGCGCGCAGGAGGTGGACCAGGCCCTTCTGCCGGGTGATGCGGCCCACGAAGACGACGTACGGGCGGTACGGGTCCACCCCGTGCTTCTCCAGCACGTCGAGGTCGCGGTCGGGGGCGTACTCGGCGGTGTCGATGCCGTTGTGGATGACGCTGACCCTGTCCGGCGGGATCTCGGGGTAGGCCGACAGTACGTCGCGGCGCATCCCCTCCGACACCGCGATGACCGCGTCCGCGCTCGCCAGGGCGGTGCGCTCGGCCCACGACGAGATCGTGTAGCCGCCGCCGAGCTGCTCGGCCTTCCACGGCCGCAACGGCTCCAGGCTGTGCGTGGTGATCACGTGCGGGATGCCGTGCAGCATCTTCGCGACATGCCCGGCGAAGTTGGCGTACCAGGTGTGCGAGTGAACGACGTCCGCGCCCTCGCACTCGGCGGCCATCTCCAGGTCCACGCCGAGCACCTGCAACGCCGCGTTGGCGGCCGCGAGTCCCTCGGGCACCCGGTAGGCCGAGACGCCGGGCTCGGTGCGGTCGGCTCCGAAGCAGCGCACGCGTACGTCGGCCAGCTTCCGCAGCTCCCTGGCCAGGTATTCCATGTGCACCCCGGCCCCGCCGTACACCTCGGGCGGGTACTCCCGGCTGAGCAGATCAACACGCATGAGACGACCTTATGGTGGGCCGCGGCCGGCGGGCCACCACAAGCAGCGAGTTTCGCGCCAGAGGTCAACCTGAGCGGCTCGACGATCTCCCCGACGTCCATTGCGCAACAAATCTGGACACGAAGGGAGGTCTCCATGCCGGGATTCGTCGATAGATCGGCCATTTGAGGGTAGCGTCCTGGGCATGAGGTCCCGGAGGGTGCTTGCGGTTGTGCTGGCAGGTGGAGAGGGCAAGAGGCTCATGCCGCTCACGGCGGATCGGGCGAAACCGGCGGTGCCGTTCGGGGGGATATACAGGCTCGTCGATTTCGTCCTGTCCAACCTGGCGAACGGCGGCTTCCTGAAGATCGTCGTACTGACCCAGTACAAGAACCACAGTCTTGACCGGCACGTCTCGCGCACCTGGCGGCTGTCGGCGATGCTCGGCAACTACGTGACGCCCGTGCCCGCGCAGCAGCGGCTCGGCCCGCGGTGGTTCTCGGGGTCCGCGGACGCGCTGTTCCAGAACCTGAACCTGATCTATGACGAGATGCCCGAGCACGTGATCGTGTTCGGGGCGGACCACATCTACCGGATGGATCCGCGGCAGATGGTCGAGCAGCACGAGGACTCGGGCGCCGATGTCACGGTGGCGGCGATCAGGCAGCCGCTGTCGCTGGCCGACCAGTTCGGCGTGATCGAGACCGATCCGCAGGGGCGCAGGATCGTGGCGTTCAGAGAGAAGCCGAAGGACGCGGTGGGGCTGGCGGACTCCCCCGACGAGGTCTACGCGTCGATGGGCAACTACGTGTTCAAGACCCAGTCGATGATCGACGCGCTGCGGGAGGACGCGCTCGACCCGACCAGCAAGCACGACCTGGGCGGCAACATCATCCCGATGCTCGTCAAGTCGGGCGGGGCCGACGTCTACGACTTCAAGAACAACATCGTGCCTGGCTCCAGCGAGCGCGACCGCGGCTACTGGCGCGACGTGGGGACGCTCGACGCGTACTACGAGGCCCACATGGACCTCATCTCGGCGCACCCGGTCTTCAACCTCTACAACGACAAGTGGCCGATCTTCACCGGCCACGACCCGCTGCCCCCGGCCAAATTCGTGCACAACGACGGAGACCGGGTGGGGCGGGCCATCGACTCGCTGGTGTCGCCCGGCGTGATCGTCTCCGGCGGCACGGCGATCCGGTCCATCCTGTCGCCCAAGGTCGTGCTCCACTCGCACTCGCTGGTGGAGGACTCCGTACTGATGGAGAACGTCAAGGTCGGCCGGGGCGCCGTCATCCGCAAGGCGATCATCGACAAGAACGTCGTGATCCCCGACGGCGCCAGGATCGGCTTCGACCTCGACTACGACCGCACCCGGTTCGCGCTGACCAGGGGAGGGGTTGTGGTGATCGGCAAGAACGAGATCGTCGACCGCTGACCACCCGCCCCACACCCCGAGCCCCACACACGTCACCCGGCCAGCAGTCTGCCCTCACCCCGCAGCCTGCGCCGGTGGCCACGCACGCCCAACCAGTCCGAGCCAGCCCAAGCCAGCCCGCAGTCTGAGCCGACCCGCAGCCCGAGCAGCCGGCCCACGCACGCCCGCCCAACCCACCACTCGTCTTCCCACTCAACCCACCACCCGACCACCCCACCACCCGACCACCCACCCAGCTCGCCGCCTGGATCGCGTACGCCTCCATGTCGCCGCGCAGCGAGCCCGTGTCGGGCACCGGCGAGCCTTTCGCGAGCTGCTCGGTCACCGCGTCGCCGACCAGCGGGGGCAGCATCCCCCAACGCGGTAGATCGTCGCCTGGTGAGCACCTGACCGCTCCGCCACCCGGGCGATGGTCAGCGTGTCCCAGTCCTCCTCGCGCAACAGGTCGATGACCGCGTCATGGACGGCCGCGCGGACCTTCGCGCTCCGGCCACCGGGCCGTCGGGCGGGTTTCAGGCATTCACCTTAACGCGAGATCTCTCGCATTAGGACTTCCGTCATGCTTACCTCGAAGCGAAATTTTTTGCGTTAAAGGGGCGGACGGGCACGTCGGCCGGCGCTCCGACGAAAGGAGCCGCACGCGAACCGTTCCCTGATCAAGGTCGCCAACCGCGCAGGGGCGGGAAGACATCGCATCCGGCTACGCAAGCAGCACCCGTAGCAGGGCCGCACAAAAGCCGGAAGAAATAACAGGCGACGGCGCTTTCCCGGAACGCACGAGGGCCGGAAGGCGTCACCCTCGATTACGGAAGAAGGGGCCTTCCCATGGCCGAACACAGGTCTCGGAGGGCATAGCCCCTCACGACACACTTCGTTCAACGCGCAGAGGGCGGAAGACGTCACGACCGACTGCGCGAGCAGCATTCTTCGCCCGGCCGCACCGGCATCGGAGGACACGGCATCTGAATGCGCTTGCCCAAACCGTACAGGGGCCGGAAGGCGCCGCATCCGGCAGCGCGATCAGCGCCCTTTGCCTGGCCGTGCAGGGGGGAGGGTACCGCGTCCGACTGCGCGAGCAGTGGCGCGGACAAGTGTGAGGAGGGGCGCGCATTCCCATCAAGCACCGCGTGCGAATATCTGGCACCCGGCTGCGGAGATCGGTTTACAGGGGTGGGAATGTGCGGCGGGCGGGGTCCCGGGGCGCGCCGCGACGCGTCCCCGAGAGCCCGAATCAAACTGTCCGTCAGTAGCGAGCGCCCCAAGGCGAGTAGTAGCCCCAGTCACCGTTCCAAGGCCACCAACCGTGGGTGTTGTCCCACTTGTAGGGCCAGCCCCAGTGGTGGTGGTGCTTGTGGTCGTCGTCGTCGTTGTCGTCGTGCCTCTTGCCGTGCTTCTTCTCGTGCCGGCCGTCGTCGTCGGAGTCGTAAGACGTCTCGTCGTCGTCGGAGTCGTACTTCTCCTCGTCGTCGTAGGAGTCGTACTTCTCGTCGTCGTAGTCGAACTTCTTCTTCTCGAACCCGTCGTTGCGCTGCTTCTCGTCACGAGCGGATTCGTAGGACTCGTCGTAGTTCTTCTCGTCCTGGTCGTAGGAGTCGTAATCCTTCTCGTACCGGTCGCTGTCGTACGCCTGCTCGTCGTAATCGGCGTAGTCGAACTTCCTGTCGCGCTTCTTCTGGTCGTCGAACTTCTTCTCGTCCCGGTCGAAGTCGTCCTTCTTCTCGTCGCTCTCGTAGGAGTCATCCTGGTCGTAGGAGTCATCCTGGTCGTACGAGTCATCCTGGTCGTACGAGTCGAAGTCCTTCTTCTCCCGGTCGTGCGAGTCGAAGTCCTTCTCGTCCCGATCGAACTTCTCGTCGCGGTCGAACTTCTCGTCGCGGTCGAACTTCTCGTCCCGGTCGAACTTCTCGTCCCGGTCGAACTTCTCGTCCCGATCGAACTTCTCGTCCCGATCGAACTTCTCGTCCCGATCGAACTTCTCGTGATCGAAGTCCTTCTCGTCCTGGTCGAACTTCTCGTCCCGGTCGAACTTCTCGTCCCGGTCGAACTTCTCGTCGCGATCGAACTTCTCGTCGCGATCGAACTTCTCGTGATCGAAGTCCTTCTCGTCCTGGTCGAACTTCTCCCGGTCGTGCGAGTCGAAGTCCTTCTCGTCCCGGTCGAAGTCGTGCTGCTTCTCGTCGTCCTTTTGCTTACGGAACGAACCGTCGTGCTTGTCACAGGCGTCTGCATTGCGACGACCGGCGTACACGCCCCACTTGTCGATCTTCAGCGTGCTCCAGGCATCGGACACGCAAAGGTCGCCCTGGGCGGCACTGGCCGGGCCGGCCAGCCCGACAAGCGCGGCAGCGACGATCAACGCACCACCGGCTCCGGCTGCTATGAAGTTACCTTTCATGATCTCCCCCCGTTATCACGTGGTGACTTTGTCACTCTAAGTAGTTAAGGCCGTAACGCGGCGTAACGGCACGCCCGGAACCTCTCGTCACTTTGTCGACGTCCTCAACCAAGATCGCTCGGGTATGTCCTCAGCTGACGGCACATGCGGCCAGTTGAGCGGTGATGTCGATCTTGGGAAGATCGTTCCCAAAGACGATAGCTTTTGGTTATGGCCCCAGGTCTTGGACCTGCGGGGCTCGGGCACCACATCATCGCCACCATGACGACGCGACTTCGGCGCGGGCGGTGGACGGTGGCGACGTCACTCGCCGCCTGCGCGCTACTGGCGAGCGCCTGCGGGACCACCCCCACCATCACCCCCGACACCGGCGCCGGCGGGAGCCCTTCCACCGGTCGGGGCGTGTCGCCGAGCGCTGGCGGGCATGCGGATGTGGCGCGGGAGGCGCGGGCCTACGTGGACGCCGTGAACGCTCGTGACCTGGACGCCCTGGTCACCGCCTTCGCCTCGGACGGTGTGGTCATCGACGTCACCCGTCCCATCCGCGGGCGCGACGCCGTCCGCGAGTGGGCGCGGGCCGAGGTGATCGGCGGCACCCTGAAGGTGGTCTCCATCGCCGAGCGGCGGTCGAACGGGCAGAAGCTCCTGGTCCACTGGGCCCCCGCGGGATCCGCCGGTTGGCGGGCGCACTACGACTTCACGGTCTCCGGTGGACGCATCGTCCGGGCCGATCTGCAGTACGCCTGACCGCAAGCCCCGGGGTTCAAAGCAAAACCCAGGGCTCAGGGCTTGGAGGCCAGGAACCAGGGCTTGTGGGTCAGGGTCGGCGACCGATAGCCCCACGACCCCGACGGCCCCGTTGTTCGGCATTCCGCATTCTGTATGCATTTGGGTCTTGTAGACGACCAAGTAGAGGATCACCCTGGCGGCAGGAGGCAGTGACATGTCGCACCCACTCGGAGTAAGCCGACCCGATCTCGAAGTCACCGACCTGCCCACGCCGGAAGAGGTCTTCAAGGTCTCCAAGATCGGCACCAAGGAACTGTTCAAGTACGCCATAGGCCCGAGCCTGATCGCGCTCGGCATCTCCATCGGCAGCGGTGAGTGGCTGCTCGGCCCCCTGAACGTGGGCCAGTACGGATTCGTCGGCGTCGGCTGGGTCATCGTCGTGTCGGCGCTGCTGCAGACGTTCTACAACGTCGAGTGCTCGCGGTACGTCCTCGCCACCGGCGAGACGCCGGTGGTCGGCTGGGGGCGGGTGCCGCCGGGGTGGCCGCTCTGGGTGCCGCTGTCCGTGCTCATCGTGATCTTCGCGTTCATCGCGGGCGGATGGGCCGCGTCGGCGGGTCAGGGTGTGTACGCGCTGGTCCACGGCGTCCCGCCGGCGGCCGACGACCTCGAGCCGCGCTGGTGGGCCATCGGCCTGCTGGTGCTGGTGTTCCTGATCACCGCCGGGGCCAAGCGCGTCAGCCGCGCGCTCGAGCTGGCGAACTGGCTGATGGTCGGCACCATCCTCCTCGCGCTCCTGGCCGTCGACCTGCTCGTGGTGCCGTTCAGCCAGTGGTGGGAGGGCATCCGCGGCTTCCTCACCCCGGCCGCCCCGCCCGCCGGGATCACGGCGACGCAGCTCGGCGCCCTGGCCGGGTTCACCGCGCTGGCCTCGGGCCTGAACTGGTACGTCATGGGCCACTACCGCGACAAGGGCTACGGCATGGGCTACCGCGTCGGCTACATCTCCGGCCTGCGCGGCGAGCGGCGCGAGATCCTGGCCAGCGGCGTGACGTTCCCCGACGACGAGCTCAACCGAGGGCTGTGGCGCAGGTGGTACCGGCTGCTGCTGACCGACATGTGGGGCGTGTTCTTCGTCGGAGCCATCCTCGGCATGCTGTTACCCACGATCCTCATGGCGCAGGCCGTCACGATGGCCGGGGAGAAGCCCACCCGGGCGAACGTGCCGACGTTCGTGGCCAGCGCGCTCGGCGACCGGTACGGGCCGGTGAGCTTCTACGCCGCGCTCGTGATCGGCGTGCTGATCCTCTTCTCCACCCAGCTCGGCATCTTCGAGGCGATGGTACGGGTGACGACCGACGCGGCGAACGCCACCAGCCCGCGCCTGCGCGCCCTGATCGCGGGGGACCCGCGCCGGTTCTACTACCCGTTCATGATCCTGCTGCTGGTCCTCATCTCGATCGTCATCTTCCAGTCGCTGCCGGTCGGCCTGGTGGAGTGGTCGGCCAACATGTCGAACCTGGGCGCGCTGATCTACCCGTTCCTGCTCATGTACCTGAACAGCAAGCTGCCGCGCCCGGCCCGCCCGCGCCCGTGGCACTACGTCATCCTCGTGCTCAACTTCCTGTTCTTCGGCTTCTTCTTCGTCAACTTCATCGCCGACTTCATCGGGGATCCGCTGGTGACGTTCTGACGAGGAAGACGTCGCCGTTGCCCGGCGCGTCGCCGCCCTTCGGGACGCCGTAGGTCAGGCCCGTGATCGCCACCTCGCCCGACGGGGTGGCGGTCGCGTACAGGTTGGGCTCGGCGAAGGCGTCCACGCCGTCGTCCCTGGCGGTGCCGAGCTGGGCCGCGGCGCGCTGGCGGCCCTTGGCGTCCAGGCGCAGCGTCAGGACGTCGGCGCCGCCCGCCTGTACGCTCACCCGGCCCCGGGTGTAGCCGGCGACCTCGACCTCGCCGCCCGCGAGCGGGACCACGGCGGCGCCGGCCTCGGCAAGAGGGGTGGCGAGGGTGTGCTGCCAGCGCTGCTTGCCCTGGCTGGTGTAGGCGGCGGTGTACGCGTCCCCGCCGACGCCGCCCGTGGCCACGGCCAGGCCCGTCGTGGTGACGGCCACCGCGTTCAGCCGGTCGCTCGCGCTGGATCCCGCCGTGGCGGCCCACTTCCTGGTGCCGTCCGTCGTGAACGCGGCCAGCCAGCCGCCGGGCGTGGTCGTGCCCGGTAGGGCGGCACCGGCGCCGCCGGTGACGTAGACGTTCGAGGCGTCCGCGGCGACGCCGTAGGCCTTGTCCTCTCCCGCGCCGCCGTACTGGCGGATCCAGGACACCTCGCCGCCCGGAGCGAGGCGGGCGAGGATGGCGTCCTTGTCGCCGGCGTTGGCGCCGTCCAGCGCGCCCTTGGTGTAGCCCACGACGTACGCGCCGCCGTCGGGCGCGGCGGCCAGGCCGTAGAGGCGGTCGGCCACACCCGCCACGCCGAACTGCGTGATCCAGCGGACGGCCCCGGCGGCGTCGAGGCTGGCCACGAACGCGTCGTCCGTGGTGTTGCCCGCGTGCCGCCCGTCCAGGTCGCCCCTGGTGTAGCCGGCCGCCAGCACGCCGCCGTCCGGCAGAGCCGCCACGCCGTACAGCCGCTCGTCGGCCGCGGTGCCGAGCTGCTTGGTCCAGCCGCCGACGCGGGTGAGGACCGCGTTCCCGCCGGCCGCGTACCCGATGGTCAGGGAGCCGTCCGCGTGGGCCGCCACTCCCCCGGCCCAGTCGGGGCCGGCCGTTCCGTACAGCGGGGCGGGCAGGCCGGTCGGCGGCGTGACGCTGAGACCCGGGCCGAGCTCGGCCATGGCCTGCTCGAAGGCGGGCTCCCACACCGTCCAGTCGTGGCCGCCGTCCAGGACGCGCAGCTGCGCGGACAGCGCCGGCGAGCGCCGGGCGGCGTTGTAGAGGGCGGCGGACTCGAAGTCCAGGTCGTGGCGGGCGTCGGCGGGGTCCGGGTTGGCGTACTCGTCGTCGCCGACCGCCACGAACAGCCGCACCGGCAGGTCGGGGTCCAGCTTCGGCAGCAGGGCCGGGTAGTTGAGCTCCTTGTAGACCTCGTCGGAGAACTTCTCACCGTCCTTGCCGAACGCCCCGTAGTCGCGGGCGGAGGAGTCGGACGGCGGCAGCGGCGTGTAGACGGCCGGGCTGAGCACGGCGGCGGCGCCGAACAGGTCCTGGTGCGCGAGCGCGAACCGCAGCGCGCCCGCGCCGCCCATCGAGTACCCGCCGACCAGGCGAGCCTCCCTGATGGGCGCCGTACGGTACGTCGCGTCCACGTACGCCACCAGGTCCCTGGTCAGGGCCGTCTCGACCGGCTTTCCCGGCAGGTCGGCGCCGGTGTAGCGGGAGTCGGCGTACCAGCTGCCGCGCTCGCTCCACGGGGCGTCCGGCATGACGGCGATGACGGGCGGGATGCGCCTGGTACGGATCATGTCGTCGAGCAGGGTCTTGACCCGGGTCCACGCCTGCATGGTGTCGCCCCGGCCGTGGAGCAGGTAGAGCACGGGGTGGCGGTCGGTGCCGCGGTCGTAGCCGGTGGGCAGGTAGACGTTGAAGGCGATGTTCTCGCCCAGCGCCCGCGACGGGGCGGAGCCGGTGGCCAGCGTGCCGCCCGCCCGTACCTCCGTCTCGCCCGGAGCGGCCAGGAAGGTCAGTGACGCCAGGACGGCGAGCACGGCGAGCCAGCGGGGTTTGCGCATCAACCGCTCCCGTAAACGTTTACAGTACGCACCTTGCGGTGTTTTGGGAGAGTTTCGTGGTGAAGGTGTGGCCGTGTCAACCGCCCACCGGCCGGGCGCGCCGGGGCGGGTGACCCGGCGCGCCCCCGGCTCAGCGGCGGAACACCTCCAGCAGTTCCTCCGCGCGCTGCGTGCGGGTGATCCACACCTCGCGCCCGCGCCGCTCCCTGGTGATCAGCTGGGCGGCGCTCAACCGGTCGCAGTGGTACGTGAGGCTGCTCGGCGCGACCTGCATGCCGGCCGCCAGCATGCTCATGGTCATGGGCTGCCCGATCGCGGCGAGCAGGTCCGCGCGCACCGGCCCGACCAGCGCCGACAAGTCGTCGAGCGCCGGCGCGACGGGCCGCTGCCACAGCGTCTCCGCTCCGGGCACCGGGTAGGCGATCCAGACGGCCTCGTCGTGGTCCAGGCTGACGATGACCGCGTCCTTGCCCGCCAGCATCGGCACCAGGACGATCCTGCGGTCGCCCAGCTCGAACGTGCTCGACTCCACGTCGGCGATGAGCAGCCCGCGCTCGCCGTACATGATGCGGCTGTTGAGGGCGCCGAGCAGCAGCTCGGGGCCGCCGCGGACGGCGGCGACGCCGACCCGCCGGACCTCCCTGTCCAGCAGCGCGCGGGCCCGCCTCCACACGGGCTCGGTGGTGTTCCAGACGGAGCCGAGGGCCGCGGTGTAGCCGTGCATCCAGCGGGCGGGCCGCTCGGCCGCCGAGCGCCAGTGCGCGGGCAGCGGTCCCTGGCCGAACGCCTGCTCCAGGTCCTTGATCAGGTTGTCGGATGGAAGGTCGCGCAGGGCGCCGATCTGGGCCTGCACGGAGATGTCCCCGCCGATGGGGGTACGCGGCACGATGCTGTCGGGGACCACGGAGTAGCCGGGGGCGGCGAGTGGGCGTACCGCCTGGTGCCCCTGCGGGCTGACTCGCGAGCTGATCGCCTTGCGCCAGAGCTCCGGAAGGCCGCGGCGGCGGCCCGCGAGGGCGTCGGCGATCATGGCGAGCGCGGTCAGGTGAGGCGAGATCGAGATCGACAGCTGCGGCGCGGAGGTGATGCGCAGTTCGCTCCACATAGTGGTGCTGATTACGTCGGCTCCTTCAGATCGGAATCGATCGGGTAACGATCTTCAATCTATCGCCGAGGCTTTCGTCCCACTTACAGCCTGGTTGCACGGTTACGATTACGGAGCGCTTCGCCTTGGGCACCCGGCGCGGCCTGCGACGACCGGGAGCGCCGGTCGCCGCAGGAGCCGCGCTAAGGGGTCACCAGTCGCCGCCCTCGTCGTCGTCCCCCTCGAAGATCTCCTCGACGATCTCGCCCGCGACGAGGCCACCCACGACGCCCGCGGCACCGGCGGCGGCCACCGTGCCCCAGCCCGGACCGCCGCGGTGCTCGTCGTGGTGCCCGCCATGGTGGCCGCCATGGTGCCCGCCGTGCTGGTGCGGGTCGTAGTGTCCGCCGTGGTGCGGGTCGTAGTGCCCGCCGTGGTGGGCCGGCCCGTACTGCGACAGGCCGTCCAGCCAGCGGCCCAGCTCCCCCGCCCAGTCGGTACGCAGCGCGTCGTCGTGGCTGACGTGGAAGCGGCCGATGGCGTCGTTCGACGAGAAGCGGCCGGCGCGCTTGTCCGCCTCCAGCACCACCTCGAGCCCCGCGGGGTCGGCCACGAACGTCACCTCGACCTCGCCCACCTGGCCGGCGTAGTGGCCGGTCGGGTAGAACTCGATCTCCTGGTAGAACGGCAGCTGCTGGTGCACCCCGTACAGGTGACCCGCCTCCAGGTCGGCCGACCTGAACCCGAACCCGAGCCCCAGGAACGCCTCCAGGATGCGCAGCTGCGACGGCAGCGGCTCGATCGCGATCATGTCGAGGTCGCCCTTGTCGACGGCCTTGGCGATGGCCAGCTCCGTACGAACGCCGACCGCCATCCCGGTCAGCGGCTGCCCGCCGATCTCGCTGATCGGCGCCTCCCACGGCACCGGCAGCTCGAACCCGATGACGCGGTCCTCCCCCTTGCGCAGCGTGAACGGCCCGGAGACGCGCGAACTGGCGAACTCGCCGAGCCCGCCGTGCTCGCCGTCGCCGTGCTCGATCTCGACCCTCGCCACCAGGCCGAGGGTGACGTGCTCGATCTCGGCGTCGAAGTCGCCGCCCTTGAGCCGTACCTCTCCTCGCAGCGTGCCGCCCGGCTGGGTCCGCGGGGTGGACAGCACGGTGTCCACCGAAGGCGCGCCGACGCCGAACGCTCCCAGCATCCGTTTGAAGACCACGGCTCTGTTCTCCCTGTTGAAGATCGGGTTGGGTTGTCTGCCGCTGGCCACAACGATCAACGCCGGCCCTGGAGTTCCGGAGCCCGGCTTCCTGGGCGCTTTGCCCCGCTTTACCCCAAAGCCACCCTCTCGGAACGCGGGGGCGGGCGATGGTCAGGGACCGCCGGAAGCGTGGACGCGGTCGCTGAAATTCTCCCGTCGCCCGCGGACACGTAGGAATTGAAACCCCCGCTCTGACGAGGACGACGCGTGAATGAACAAGATGACCGGTCCCGGTTCGAGACGGTCTACCGGCGAACTCACGAGCAGATCCTCGGCTACGCCGTACGGCGGTGTTCCTCTCCGGAGGACGCCGCCGACGTCGTGGCCGAGACCTACGTGATCGCCTGGCGGCGGATCGCCGAACTGCCGGACGGCGAGTCCGGCAGGTTATGGCTGTACGGCGTGGCCCGGCGGGTCCTGGCCAACCACCGCCGCGGCGAGCGGCGCCGCCTCACCCGGCACGCCGAGCTCACGGAAGAGATCGAACACCTCTACGCCTCCGCTTCCCCCGAGAGCGGGCACGACGGCGTGGACGAGGCCATGAGCATGCTCTCCGACGCCGATCGCGAGCTGCTCGCCCTTGCCCTGTGGGAGGGGCTCGACCCCGGCGAGATCGCCCAGGTGCTGGACTGCTCCCGCAACGCCGCCCGCATCCGCCTGCACCGGGCCCGCAAACGCTTCGCCAAGGCGCTGGAGCAGGCCCGGCCGTCGGCCCGTTTCGCATCGCAACCGCTCGTCGAGAAGGAGGCACGGTGAACAACGACCAGATCTTCAGGAGCCGGGCGAGGGTGCTGGACGAGGACCTGACCGGCCGGGCGTCCACCGCGGGGGCGGACGCGCTGCTGGCCCGGATCGTCGTACTGGAACCCGCGCTGGAACCCGCGCCGGAACCCGCTCCGGCCCGGCGCCGGTTCATGCCCTTCCCACGCCGCGCCCTGCTCGGCCTGGCCGTGGCCGCCGCGCTGGCGGGAGCCGTCGTCGTCGGGCCGTCCCTGATCGGACGGTCCGAGCAGGTGTACGCCAGCCAGGCCGTGACGATCGACCGCGTCGGCGACGAGTACGTCTTCTACTTCACCGAAGGCGACCCCGATCCCGCCGAGCTGCAGAAGGCCTTCCACAAGGTCGGCCTGGACAACCTCACGGTGACGCTGATCCCCGTCTCGCCGCGGCAGCCGGGCTCCGTCTTCGGATTCGAGTCGTCCGACCACGGCGCGAAAGCGGCGTTCACCGGGGACAGCTGCCCCGAGCGGGTCGAGGACTGCATCACGGCCTTCAGCGTCACCGCGGACATCGACGGGCCCGCTGAGGTCAGGCTGAGCCGCCCGGCGAAGCCCGGGGAGAAGTACGCCTACCCCGCCGACGCCGGCTGGCCGGGCGAGGCGCTGGCCGGGGTGGAGCTCCAGGGACGCTCCGCGGCCGAGGCGGCCCGCGTCGTGCGCGAGCACCACCTGAAGGTGTCCTACGCCCTCGACTGGCCGCTGCGGAACGGCGACAAGGGCGTGCGTTTCGAGCTGGACGTGCCCGCCTCCCGGATCGATCCGGGCTGGCAGGTGGCGACGGCGGAGTCCTACAACGACGGCGTGATCGTCCTGCACGTGGTGCCGGGCCCGTCGGCCACCCCGCCGCCCGGATTCTGACCTGACCCGATGTCACACTCCGGTCGCCCGCCCACCTCTCAGGGGGCATGACACAGAACACGATCCTGGTGACCGGTGCGACCGGCGCCATCGGGCGCCTGGTACATCAGCGCGGGCGAGCCCAGGCCCCCGGCGCCCACACACAGCACCTTGGCGTTCTTCAGCCGCTTC
>NZ_JBSFTC010000145.1:0-27416 GCF_053590415.1 Nonomuraea sp. NPDC003201 | reverse complement strand
GTCCCGCCGGCCGCGGCCTGCTTGGCGCCGCTCGCGCCGCCGATGCGCAGCGCCCTGCCGTGCGACTTGGGGGTCACCGTGCCGTCGCCGGTCGCCGTGAGCGCGAGATCGACGGGCTTCCACCCGGCGCCGTCGCGTACCCTGACCGGCCCGGCGAACATCTCCTCGGTGAGGGAGCCGTCAGGGTTGGCGTAGGTGGAGGAGGCCTCGGTACGTGCCGATTCGATCTCGACCCGCTTGCCGGTGAGCCGTGCGGTCAGCTTGGCCGAGCTCTCGTCGGGCGCACTGGGCCCGGCCGGAGCGGTGGAGGGGTCGGGCGGGGCGGCCGCCGGTGGGGGTTGGGGTAAGGGGGTGTCCGCGTACGCCGTGGGGATGTCCGCGACGGTTACGGCCAGTGCCACGGACAGCACGGCCGCGATGGCCCGGTCCGCCGTGGTCGTCCGGCGGACGCGAGTGCGGGTTGATGCCACTCTTCGATCTCCGATTCGCGCGCCTCTGGGAGAGGTTTGACCATCGTTGCGGCGTGATCGTAAGAGGCATGTTCAACATGAGGGAACAGGTGACGGAGATCGTTAAGCTACCCGCCAGTTCGCGTACATGTTCGGTAACGGGGGTGGGGAGTCGCCGCGACCGCCAGTGACGGCCGATGATCGCCGACGCAACGCTCTTGCCGGCGCGGGAGTGGGCGGCGAGGCCGCGCGCCTGGACTTGGGTGCGCGGCGCTGCTCGAATCCGAGCGTGCGGCGTAACCACGTCCGCCCTTCGCTCGACAACGTCCACGACACTCCCGCCAAGTGCGGGAGAAGAACTTCGATGCACGCCGGGCACGGCCCATGACACATCGGTCAACGGCACCCGTCCTTCGCCAACGGTGTGTCAGGAGGTGCGGGGATCAGGTCGGAGAGGTGAGGTGGTTGACGATGGTCGACGCGCAGCGGTCGTCGAACAGGATCGCGTAGTGGTTGCAGCCCGGGATCGCCTCATCCCGCAGACCCGGGAGGCGGGCGGCCCAGCAGTGGCCGACGAAGGCCGGATGCGCTTTGAAGAAGTCGACGTACGTGTCGGCGGTGGGGAACGTCCGGCGCAGCCGGGCGATCGCCGGTCCGAGCGTGGCCTCCAGAACCGAGCTGTTTGACGGCTGGGCGGCCGAGAACGCCCATCTGTTCCGATGCTGCGGAGAGGAGCCGCCATGAGTCCGGCAAAAGTGACTCATCGGCCACGGAGAACTCGCTCATGTCGCCGGCCCGCTGCTGCGGGCGGCGTAGTACACGGCTGAGGTTCTACTCGCGCCCGCGGGCCGCTGCTCGTGGCGTGCGGCCAGGCAGCCGCACCGCGCATGGATCACGGGGATCAGGGGGCCCGCCGCGTTCCAGTCGCCCATCGCGATCACGGGCCGGTCCTTGACGAACAGGCGCAGCGCCTCCGCCTCCATCCTCCGGATGCCCGGGGAGGAGGGCGCGAGGTGGGTGTTGAGAACGTCGACGGGGGCACCCGTCATCAATCAGGATCACCAACTGGCTGCAGCACCGCTAGTCGGCCGCCACCCGGCAGACGCGGCTGCAGGTGCCGGCCGAGTTCGGCCAGGGTGCGGGGTACCTTGGCGACGATCGAGTCCGCTCGCGGGCGCCGGCTCCGTGGCCGGCCTCACAGGCGCGGCCGATGAGGCCGATGAGGACCGCCACAGTGGGTCGCCTCGTCATTCGCCAGCCAGTTGAGGGTGCTGCGGTCGTGGGCTCCCAATGAGACTCCGGCATCAGCACACGCTCAGACGGTGCATCGTCAAGCCATGGACGGCCCAGCCCTGGCCCGGTCCTCGGTTGCGCCCGGCGGAGCAGCCGTCAGTGCCCCGGGTAGCCGCCGCCGGGAGCCATACCACCGAGAGGCATGCCTTCGGAGGGCATGCCGGCGGCGGCCGAGCGGTGCTCCTCCTGGGCCTCGGTGATCTTGCGGATGACACCGATCGCCAGCACGGCCGCGATGAGCATCAGCACGATACCCACCACGTCGAACCGCGCGGCGGCGGCCAGCGGCTCCAACTCGTCGGCGTTGAACAGCAGGCGGCCGGCCACGTTGGCCACCCAGGTGCCGATCAGCCAGGCCGCCCACCAGGCGTTGAACAGCCCCCGGGAAGGCGAGGGGACGCG
This sequence comes from Nonomuraea sp. NPDC003201, assembly GCF_053590415.1. Taxonomy (NCBI): domain Bacteria; kingdom Bacillati; phylum Actinomycetota; class Actinomycetes; order Streptosporangiales; family Streptosporangiaceae; genus Nonomuraea; species Nonomuraea sp. NPDC003201. The sequence continues at coordinate 25,272 of NZ_JBSFTC010000145.1, read as the reverse complement.
GGCGGAGGCAGACCAGATGTCGTCCACGATCTGCTTGGGGAACCAGAAGTTGATGATGGGCACCACCCAGCCGAAGATCAGCCACGGCTGGCCGCGCCGGTGGCCGCCGGGTGCGAGGATCTCGGCGTTCGCCCGGACCCTGAACAACCACACCAGGAACGCCACGATGGCCACGACGTAGACGACCGTCTCCAGGATGCCGGACAGGCCGTAGACGAGATCGCCTGTGTTGATCTCCGCCTCGGGCACGGAGTCGGCGTCGGCGATCATTCGGTCCACAAGCGAGGCGTACCAGAGATCGATCACAGCTGCGACGATCCCAATAAGCGAGTCGCACACCAAGGCGACCACGGCGAAGATGGCGACGCCGCGGACCGGGCGTAAGGGCATCTGCGGTGGCGGGTAGCCAGGGTGGGAGGGGGGTGGCGGATACATGGCGCGGCCCTTTCTGAAGCGGGGCGTAACAGTATGTCGGGCTGGAAGCCAGGAAAGGATCATTTGGTCCGGCCCGCCATCCTCTTGTGATGAAGTCGGGATTGTGCGGTGTCGGCGATGGTCTTCGGTGCGCGCGATCCTGGTGTGGCGGGAACACGGCGAGCAGCAACTGTCGCCGATGAAGGCCCCGGCCGAGGTGTCGGAGCTGTGCTCGGCCGACCAGTTGGCCGCCCAGCGCGCTTGGGCCGAACAACGGACCGGTCGCGCCCGTGCCGATGCGCTGCGCTTATGGCTCTGATCTGCGGGGTGGGTTCTGGCGAGCTGGCAACTGCACGCGGCAGCCACCTGTGGTTCTACGCGTGTGAGTCGGCCCCACTTGCGCGTCAGGTGCGCCCCCGCCATAACTGCATTACGTAGCCACATGATGACGTTCCGATGACTTTCGGCCCCACCGCAGGTGTTGTGGTGAGACGCTGCTTGTGCTCCTGGTCAGGAAGGAGCGCGAATGGCGCGAATGACCAAAGTGGAGATGGTTGATCGCCGGTGCCTGACGATGCTCGGCAGAGCAGGGGCGCTGCTCTCAAAAGTCTTCCCAGGGATCTGGGGGCTCGTACATCTGTTGTCTGCGTTCGTCGGCGCGTCGGGCCAAGCGGTGTTGCGGAAGATGGTCCTGAACCTGCCACCACTCCAACCTGAAAAGGCGACGGTCCTCACCAACGACGATGAGCGGCCCCCCTTCATAGGTATGAAAGTACGTATAGAACTCGTTTCTGCGGGCGAGCACCGTCTCTGGCGCTAGTTCGACTGCGGCGCCGTAGACATAGGCTTGGCGAGTATCGGCGGCGGTAATGTCTCGGTCTGGGGTGAGGACCAGCGGCCAGAGATCGGGGTTGTCCGAGTCGTCAACCTCACTTGGCATCGGTGCGGGCCCGTCTGCCAGGGCTTGTACCGTCCACGCGTCGACAAAGGTTGCCCGGCAGACCTCCTGGAGAGGAAGCCCTACACGGAGGGCAGCCAAGGCGAGGTTCTCTGTTTCGCTGTGGTCGCCGCGCTCGCGCTGCGCCGCCTGGGCGGCTTCTCCCGCGAGCCTGAGCCAATGGAAGCGGTCCCCTGTTGCCGGATCTTGCAGATGATCCCAGCAGCGGCTTCCGGGGCCGGCAGGAGCGATGTTCAGGCAGAACGCGTGTCCGCACATTTCAACGACGCGTTGCGTGCCCAGGTCGGGGACGAACACCGTGCACGCGCGGAAGGGGCGCCGAGGGTCGTCACCAACGGCGGTGAAGTAGCGGATCCGATCACCGTGGTCACCTCGCTCGACCCGGAATGTTCTCACCTCCCACGCTGACAGGACATGAGACGCCATCGCGATCGCCAGGGCTGGAAATGGCAGGAACGGCCGCGAGGTCGCGTCATCCAAGGTAGGGATCGCTGCAATAGGTCGCCGGGAGTCAGGATCGTCCAGATGCCGGAGAGCTGTCGCGAGAAGTTCAGCAGCGTTGACGATCGTATCGTCGGTATTGGCCATGGTTCTCCGTGGGATGCATCACCGGAAATCGCCTGCCAGTCTTTGATAGCAGCGTCGGTTTGGGCCCTGCACCTGAAATTTGTCGGTAATGTCGCTTCAGGGAGGCGAAGACCAACGTCGCGTTGCCGAACAGGCCAAGCTTTGTAGGGATTTCAACAAGCCCAAGAGCGCCGCTTCGGGAACAGGCTCTGACACAGCCCACCCTCCTGTTCGATGCTCTCGCCATGCAGGGGTTCGGGGACGGCAGCCCCCAAGTCCACAGACGGACTGAACCGATGCCGGTGATCTGTTCCAGGTGGGGCCGATTCCCACGCGAACCGGCACCGTTGAAGATCGCCGAGCGGGGCCCGAATCCGTCCGAAAGTGGGGTGATGCTCCACTGCGTACGAAACGCTGGCTCAACGCTGACCTGCGGCTATGTCGTCCCGCGGCCCGTTTTCGCCGTATTCCGGTGGCACCCGTCCAGGGCTCCCGGTTGTCACTTCGACTGAGTCAGGACGGCCCCGCAGGATGACCTTCGTCTGATGGACGGCACCCACGGCACCCCGGCGTCCGTTTAGCTACTCTAAGTGATGGATATATAGCTTTGGGTAACACTGGGTGGACGGCGTTCCGCTGCCGTCCCCAAGCGAGAGGTGGAGCAGCGATGACCGACCAGCTAATAGAGATTCCCAATTCCGCCACCAGCGCCGACGGCGAGGAGACCGCCCAGGGCACCTACCGCCTGTACTGGTACGGATCGGGAATGAAAAAGACACGCAACGAGGCCTACTCCTTCGCCGCCTCCCGGGGTGACGGGCACCAGCTGGCCGACATTCCCTCCGCCACGTGGCGCGACAGTGCCGCCAAATACCTCAACGGCCCGGCGTGGATCTACTCATGGAGGGGTGACAACTACAGCGAGGGCAACGTCGTGCTCCATCCCAACGGATCGATCGGCACCCTGGAAGACGGAAACCAGCAGCTTCCCTTCCTCATCAGCTACATCCAGTAGCGTTGGAAATTCGGCGGGTGCCACGGCATAGTTCGCCGGCGACCGCGGAGGCCTCGCCGGCGTGAGAGGCCTCGCGCAGGCGGGTTGCCGGGGACGGTCTCCCTCTGAATACCGTCCCCGGTGTCCCATGTCTCGGACCGATGGCTGAGGCCCGGCTACGCGAGTAGCGGTGTTTCGCCGGGCAGCCTCTCTCCCGGTGTCGACGAAGCGGTTACCCCCGGCGTTGGCGGGGCCGGGTCCAGGCGACGATCGTCGCCGTCACGGGCACCCGCCCGGCGGGCTCGGTAAGCCGGGTCAGCCGGTCACCGATGGCGTGATGCACGGAACTCTGTGCGGCCCACCAGGCCCTTGATCAAGCGGCCCCGCTACGGGTCGTCCCGGATCTGATCAAAGATCCGGGACGCATCGCCGCTTTGGACATACGCCGAAGAGACCGGCTCGGCGGCGTTCTCCACGAGTATTCATATGCAGCTTGAGCTGCATGGATGGAATTTTCGGCAGGCGCAGTGCCGTGGGAGGCGTGCTTCCGCGCGCTCAACCACATCGGCCACGACGGCCCGATCTCCATCGTGTGGAGGACGCGGGCATGGACCGGCCGCACGGCGCGCCAGAAGGGGTGAACTCTAGCCAGAGCCGAGCGAGCCGACCGTCACGCGCCACTGGCGCAGCCGGCGATCCCTGGTGACCTGTAGTTGCGTGTACGGGTCCTGGTCGACGAGTGCCTGTGCTGCGGTCTCGTCCTCGGCCCGTAGGACGATCATGCCGGCCGTCAGGTCCGTGTAAGGGCCGGCCGCGACGAGGCTGCCCTGCTCGAAGAGCTTGTTCAGGTGTGCGAGATGGTCTTCGCGGCGCTCCGCTCTCAGCGGGGTGTCGTTGTAGCCGTAGGTCAGGACGAACAGTGCCATGCCGAGATACTCCTTTTCACGTCAATCCGCGACTATCTGACGTCGCCGGTCCAAGCCCTCCGGGCCGCGGCCCGAGTCCCAGCAGTTTCAGGTCAGCCCTCCAGCCCGTACACCCGTCGTGCGTTGCCGGCGAAGATGTCGTGTTGGTCGGCGGGTGGGAGATGAGCCAGTGCGTTCTTCCACGCGTCGACCAGGTGCGGCATCGTGGTCCAGATCTTCTCGACCGGGAAGTTGGTGCCGAACATGGCTCGGCCGGCGCCGAACCAGCCGATCACCTCGTCTGCGACGAAGGAGATGAGGTCGGGATCCACCCGGTGGACGAAGGTGCCCTGCCCGGTGAGCTTGACGACGATGTTCTGCCGCTCGGCCAGCGCGGCCATCCCGGCCCGCCACGACTCGAGGCACTCGAGCCCGATGAGCATGCCCGCGTGCACCAGGACGAAGGTGACGTCAGGGAAGGCCGCCGCCAGCTCGACCGCATCCGGCATCTGTTCGGGAAAGACTTGCAGCTCGAACAGCCAGCCGTGGTCGGCGAGCGCGCCGATGTTCTTACGGAAGACCGGATCCTTCATACGGTCGGGCGCGGTGGCGAACCGGAACTCCGGGCGCTCGTGCCAGTGCAGTTGCTGGCGGATCCCCCGGATCAGCGGCGTGAGCGCGGCCTGGCGTCGCATGGTGTCCGGAGCGCTCTCGTCGAACATGTCGGCCGATCCGATGACGGCCATCGGCCGGCCCGTCTCCTGATGAACCTCGTGAAGCCAGCGCACCTCGTCCACAACCCGGTCGAGCGGCCAGTTCGTCTGCACGTAGACCGACTCGCTGATGCCTGCGGCCGTGGCGTCGGTGATGTACTCGTCGATCAGGTAGTCCCGCCTGATCGGCTCGTACGGGCCGAAGATCCGCGGCACCATCGGTCCGGACAGCCAGGGCAGGTCCCCGGCCCGCCAGATGTGGTGGTGCGAGTCGACGATGTCGCCCGAGTAGCGGGCCGTCTCCGGCATGACGATCACTCCCTGACCAAGGTCTGTACCTGCTCGTACGCCGTACGCAGATCGCGCACGCCCGCGAGCGTGTCCACGCTGCCGAGCACGGCCGACATGCCGCGGGTGACCGGCCGGTACGCCGGGTCGCAGGCGAGCGGCGACCACCACAGCAACCGGTGGCTCAGCAGCGACAACCGCCGTACGGCCGCCTGCATGGGCCGGCAGTCGCCGCGTTCCAGGCCGTCGGAGAGCACGATCGTCAGGGCGCCGCGCGCCACGGTGACATGTCGGGCGTTGGCGAGGAACTCCTGGAGCGAGGCGCCGATCCGCGTCCCGCCCTCGGCGTCCAGGACGACGTCGCTCAGCGAGCCGACGGCCGCGTCGACGTCCCGTGCGCGCAGTAGCTCGGTGACGCGGGTCAGCCGGGTGCCGAAGGTGAACACCTCGACGCGGTCGAGCCGGCCGACCACGGCGTGGGCGAAGCGGAGGTAGTGGGCGCTGTGCTGCTTCATCGACCCCGACACGTCGATGAGCAACAGCACACGGCGCTGCCGCCGCGGACGGTTGCGCCGGCGCAACGTCACGATCTCCCCGTGGCTGCGCCTGGACTCACGGCAGATCCTGGCGACGTCGATCCACGGACCTCGCCGGGCAGGCCGCCGACGTCGCGATCGGATCGTCGGCACCGCTCCGGGTAGTTCCCGCCGCAGCAGCGAGAGCACTGCCCGGTCGTCCTCGCTCGCCGGGCCGAACACCGGGCGCCTCTCGCGCTCCGAGGAGCCGGCCTTCAGGCCCGCCTCCCCGCCGAACGCCGCCGCGAGAGGAGCCTCGTCCCCCTTCCCGCGCGGCGCGGAGGCCTCGTCGTCGGGGGAGTCCTCATCGGGGATGCGCCGTGCCGTGACCTCGCCGAACCAGTGCTCGAACGTGGGGGAGTACACCTCCAGGTCCTCGTGGGAGGTGGTGAGCGTGGCCACCCCGATCCAGTAGAGGTGAGTGGCGTCGCGCGGGCCGACGGCCTCGATCGCCTGAAGGAAGACCCGCTGTTTGGGCACCGGTACGGGCAGGCCCCGATCGTGCAGGTCCCGCAGGAACCCGTGCACATGATCGCCGACGCGTACGAGGAGGGACTGCTCAGTCACCGAACACCTCCGCGGTGTGGCGGCCGAGGAGCGCGAGGTCCTCCTCGTGCTTGACGAGCAGCCCCGCGGACCGGCGCATCGCCTCCAGCCAGCTCGAACCCTCGCGGGTCAGCGTCTGCACGCCACGGGCCCAGGAGACCGACTCGGCGATGCCCGGGCGTTTCAGCAGAGCCAGTCCGCGGATGCGGTGCACGGCGGCCACGAGGCGGGCCGCGCTTCTCTCGTCCAGGCCCGGCGCCTGCGCCCGGATGATCGCTCGCTCCCGTTCGGCGTCGGGAAAGGGGATCCAGTGGTAGAGGCACCGGCGCTTGAGCGCGTCGTGCAGTTCGCGGGTCCGGTTCGAGGTGAGGACGACGAACGGGACGCTCGCCGCCGTGATGGTGCCGATCTCCGGGATGGTGATCTGGAAGTCGCCGAGGAACTCCAGAAGGAAGGCCTCGAACTCGCTGTCCGCCCGGTCGATCTCGTCGATCAGCAGCACCGCGCCGGACGCCGCCCGCAGCGACCGCAGCAACGGCCGCTGCAGCAGGAACTCCTCGCGGTACAGGTCGCCGACGCCGCGCCCCTCCACCTCGGCGGCCCGCAGGGACAGCAACTGTTTGGGGTAGTCCCACTCGTACAGGGCCTGGGAGGCGTCCAGTCCTTCGTAGCACTGAAGCCGGATCAGCTCGCGGCCGAGGATGCGGGCCAGGACGTTCGCGACCTCGGTCTTGCCGACCCCCGGCTCGCCCTCCAGCAGCAGCGGGAGCCCGAGCGTGCCTGCCAGGTGGAGGGCGGTGAGCAGACCCTCGTCGGCGAGGTAGCCCTCCGCGCCCAGCCGCCGGTCCAGCGTGTCCTGATCAACCAGCACGGCCGGCCCGCAACTCGTCGAGTCCGCGCAGCACCTTCTCCGGGGTGAAGGGCATGCTCGTCAGCCGTACGCCGACCGCGTCGTACACGGCGTTGGCGATCGCGGGGATCGGCGCGTTCGCCGTCATCTCGCCGATCCCCTTGGCCCCGAACGGCCCGTTGTCGGCGGGCCGTTCGAGGAACAGGCTCGTCTGCGCCGGGATGTCGGCCGGCCCGGGCATCAGGTATTCCGTGAAATCGACCGGGCCGTGCTCGCGCGAGTGCGGATAGTACGGTTCGGTCGATTCGAACAACGCGTGCGACAGGCCCATCCAGGCGCCGCCCTCGACCTGCTGCGTCGCGAGGGCCGGGTTGAGCGCCCGGCCGATCTCGTAGGTGTTGTAGAGCCGCAGCACCTCGATCACGCCGGTCTCGTCGTCGACCGCGACCTCGGCCACCGTGCACGCGTGCGCCTGGCAGGAGTCCGGGTCCATCTCGCCGGTCTCCGGCACCGGGGAGCTCGGCTCCTTGAGGTAGATGCCCCGGCCGGAGATGGTCCGGCCCTGCCGGAAGTGCGCGGCGAGCGCGACGTCGCTGATGTGGATCTTCTTTTCCGACGATCCCTTGAGGCGGACGAAGCCCGTGCCGTCGGTCTCCAGATCCTCCGCGTCGACCTCCAGTTCGTCGGCGGCGACCTGGAGCATGACCTCCCTGGCCTCGCGCGCCGCCATGATCACGGCGTTGCCGACGCGGTGGGTGCCGCGGCTGGCGAACGTTCCCATGCAGTGCGGGCCGGTGTCGGTGTCGGCGGTGTCGACGATGATGTTCTCGATCGGGATGCCGAGTGTCTCGGCCGCGCATTGGGCGATGACCGTCCGCAGTCCCTGGCCGAGATCCACCGAGGAGAGCGTGACGACGAATCCGCCCATCGTGGTGGCGTGGACGAGTGCCTGCGACGGGTCGCCGCCGAGGTTCATGCCGGTCGGGTAGTTGACCGCCGCGTATCCGCGGCCGTGCCGTAACGCCATCGCTCAGCCCTCCGGTCGTTCGGTCGAGGACATCGCCCGGTACTCCGGCGGAAGGTCGTGCCCCACCAGGTCGGCGGCGCTCTGGATCACCTCGACCAACGCCGTGCCGGACGCGATCTTGCGATGAGCTTTCATGTCGCCGTCCCGGTAGGCGTTCTTGAGCCGGAGCCGCAGCGGGTCCAGGTTCAGCTCCCGGGCGATGCGGTCCATGTGCGACTCCAGCGCGAAGTCGCCGATCGTGACGCCGAACCCGCGCATGGCGCTGGACGGCGTGCGGTTGGTGTAGACGCAGTAGGCGTCGACATGGACGTTCGGGATCGTGTACGGGCCGGGCATGTGCGCCGCCGCCTTGGTGGTGCCGTACGGGCTGTGCCGGGAGTACGCGCCCGCGTCCACGTAGAGCGTGATCCTGCGGGCGACGATCCGGCCGTCGTCCATGACGCCGTCCTTGATGGAGATGCGCTCGGCCGCTCGGGGGGACGACACCTGCATCTCCTCGGCGCGGCTGTAGACGTACTTGGCCGGCCGGCCGGTGAGCATGGCGGCGATGCACGCGAGTGGCTCGACGATGACGTCGACCTTGCCGCCGAAGCCGCCCCCCACGGTGCCCCCGACGACGCGCAGGCTGGTGGGCGGGACGCCGAGAATGAGCGCGGTGTTGTCGAGGGTGAAGAAGGCGGCCTGGGTGTTGGTGTGGATGCGCAGCCGGCCGTCGCCCTGAGGGACGACGATGCAGCCGGTCGGCTCGGTCGGCGCGTGTTCGATGGGGGAGGAGCTGTAGCGGCCCTCGATGATGCGGTCCGCCTCGGCGAAACCTCGCTCGACGTCGCCGAAGCGGATCCGGCGGCAGTGATGTCCCTCGTACACGAAGTGGTTGGCGCCCGCCTGTTTGATGATCGGTGCGCCGTCGGCCAGCGCCTCCTCGACGTCGAGGACGGCGGGCAGGTCGGTGTAGTCGACCGTGACCCGGGCCGCGCCCTCGCGGGCGGCGTCCTCGGTCTCGGCGACGACGGCGACGATCGGCTCGCCGCGGTAGAGGACCCGATCCTCGGCCAGCACCGGCTCGTCGTCAGGTCCCACGCCGATCAGGCGCAGCACGGTGTACCAGTTGTTCGGCACGTCCTGGTGGGTGATGACCCGAAGCACGCCCGGGACTCCGAGGGCGCCGGAGACGTCGACCCGGTTGATGAGCGCGTGGTGCCGCGTGGACCGGTGGATCTTGACGTGCGTCATCTCCGGCAGCGTCATGTCCTCGAAGAAGACCGTGCGGCCGGTGACGTGAGCGCGGGCGTCCGAGCGCGGGACGGCGGAGCCGATGACGGCGAAGTCGTCCGCGCGCCCGCCCTTGAAGTACGCGGTGTCGATCGGGGTGAGGCGCGCCATCAGACCTCGGCCTCCGCGTTCGTGAGCGGGGCGCCGCGGCGGCATTGCGCGGCGGCGAGGACGGCGGCGATGATCGGCTCGTATCCCGTGCAGCGGCAGACGTTCCCGCAGATCGCCTCGGTGACATCCTGGCGGGTCGGATCCGGCTTCCGGTTGAGCAGGGCCGTGGCGGACATGATCATCCCCGGGGTGCAGAACCCGCATTGCGTCGCGAAGAGGTCGACGAACGCCTGCTGTACGTCGCCGAGCCGGTCGCCCTCGGCCAGGCCCTCGATCGTCTCCACGGCAGAGCCGTCGATCGTCACGACGGGGATCAGGCACGAGACCACGGGCCGGCCGTCCAGCAGCACCGTGCAGCTGCCGCAGCCCCCTTGCGCGCAGCCGCGCTTGGCTCCCATCAGTCCCAATGTGTCGCGCAGCGCGCTCAGCAGCGTCGTCGACGGCCGGGCGATCAGCTCCCGCTCGGTGCCGTTCACTTTGAGCGTGACGATTGTCGAGGCCATGCGATCCCCTTTCAGGCCCCCAGCAGGGCGCGACGCAGGTGGACGGGGTAGACCCGAGCGCGGTACCAGGCGGAGGCGTAGGCGTCGTCGAACGGCTCGATGACGTCGGCTCCGGCTGCCTGGGCGACGACCTGGGCGTTCAGCGGCGCGCCCAGCAGAACGCGCTCGGCGCCGACCGCGCGTACCAAGCGCCGCGCCAGGCCGCCGAGCACGAGACGGATGTCGCCGACCAGGCCGTCCTCGATCGTGATCCGGGCCGCCACCGTCACGATGGATCCCGAGTTGAGCCGCCGCCGGCTCGCCTTGTAGAACCGGAACGCGTCCTTGGCCGGAGCGGTGAACCGGACGCGGGTCACCAGGTCGCCCGCCCGCAGGCCATCGGTGACGACCCGCTCGAGCGGCTCGCGGCGGGCGCCGTCGGCGCCGAGCACGTCCAGCTCCGCGTCCAGGGCCAGAAGAGCCGCCGCCAGGTCGCCGTACGGTTGTGGCACGAAGAGGTTGCCTGCCACGGTGGCGAGGCTGCGGACCGGCGGCGCGGCGATCGACCGCACACAGCCGGACAGGTAGCTCAGCCGATCGTCGTCCTCGATGTCGTCCTCGATGTCGGCGAGAGTGGTGGCCGCGCCCAGGGTCACCGTGTCGCCTTCGACGTCGATGCCGGACAGTCCCGCCCGGCGCAGGCTGACCAGCCGCAGGTCGCGGCCGGCCTGATCGTCCATGCGGGCCAGCAGGTAGGTGCCGCCGCCGAGGGGCACGGCCCCGGCCTGAAGCGCCGCATGAGCCGCTTCGGGACTCTCGGGTGTCTGAACGGAGGTCAGCATGTGCACTCCACTTATCGATATCGATAATTAACTTACGTGGCATGATCGAAGAGTCAAGGGCCCGCTGGGCCCTCAACGTCAGGAGGTTTCTTGTCGGAACCCACGGGGAGCCCGCGCTCCGCGCGACCGACGCTGAGCCGGCAGATCCGCGACGGTCTGCTGCAACGGATCGTCTCCGGCGAACTCGGCGAGGGTGACCGGCTGATCGAGACGAAGATCGCCATCGAGTTCGGAACGAGTCAGGCCCCGGTCCGGGAGGCGCTCCGGCAGCTCGAGGGCCTCGGCCTCATCGACGGCCGGCCTCGTCACGGCAGCCGGGTGCTTCCCTTCGCCGAGCAGACGATCCGCGAGGCGTACATCGTGCGGGCGGCCCTTGAGGAGACCGCGACGCGGCTCGCCATGCTGGCCGGAACCCTTCCCTTCGACCGGCTGGGGGAGGCGGTCGAGGAGATGTACCGCTGTGCCCGTGACAACGACGTGCACGGCATCGGCCTGGCCAGCGCGCGATTTCACCGGCACGTCGTGCAGGCCGGCGGCAACGTGCTGCTGACCCGCGCCTGGGAGGCGCTGCAGATCGAGGCACGCACGGCCATCGCTCTTATGGTCACCAGGCCGAAACTCGAGCGGGTCGCGGACGAGCACCGGGAGCTGCTGGACGTCATGCGCGGCGGGGACGTCGAGGTGGCCTGCCGTCACGCCCGTGACCATCAGTGGGCCTACGCCGACACGCCGCACGACCCTTACGGAACGCCGAAGCATTAGGGGTCAGCGTCTTTCTCGACGCCGGCCGGTGTTCCCCGCTACCGTGCGCGACCGCCGCCGTTGATCAGCGCTGAGTAAATGAGATCATTGGCAGTGCGCCTGCCGGTGACTACATCCGCCCAGGTCATAACCCTGCGAGGGCTGCGCTCGGCGTGCGCGAGCTCCGGCCGCCAAGAGAGGCAAACGCGTGCGGCATGATGATCGGCCGTGCTCCTCCGCCGCTGGACGAGTTTGACACCCGACAGGAAGCTGAGAGCGGGTAGCAGCCTTGCCAGCGCGGCCAGCAGCGCCCGATCAGCCCAGTCCGGCTGAGCCCGGCGACCTGGCGACGCAGCACCGCGACCTCATGCCGCAATACCAAGATCTCCACCTCTTTGGAGGCACTGTCCCGTGCGAACAGCACCCGGCCGGTCCCGCGCCGGCCGGGCCGCTGCAACCCCTCGGTCTGGCGTGGCCGTTCCTCATCGCCGGGACCACCAAGACCCTCTACGGCCTGACCCTGTGGCGGATCTTCCGCCGCGTCCAGCTCCCCACCAGGGGCCCATCGTGATCCAGGTGACCAGGCCCGGCCCGAGACCAACCGGATCGTCTGCCCCTGGCTGATCCGCCGCTCCTCATTCTGCCGGCCGCCGCGGTACTGCGGCGGGCCTCGGGCAACGTACCCGAGGCCCGCCCGGCGTCATCGCAGGTTGTAGGCGCGGATGACGGTGTAGTCGACGGTGCCGCCGTCGGCCCGCTCCGCGTGCGCGCGCACGGACACCGACCCCTTGTCCGGGTGGTTCAGCGTGGCCAGCCACGTGTCCGTTCCGGTCGGGATCAGGGCCGCCTTCCGCCACGTAGCGCCCTCGTCGTAGGAGACCTCGACACTGACCCGCCGCGTCCGCGAGGCGGCCGAGCCCGGCTGGGCCTTCAGGCTCACCGGCACCATGAACGGCCGGCCGGCCGGTGCGCTGTTGGCCAGGTCGACCTGCGGCGTGAAGGAGAACGACGCCAGGGGCAGGTACGTCCACTTGTCCGTGCTCACCTCACCGGACTTGAACGTCCACGCACCGCTGATCTTGGTGGAGGCGTTGAAGCCGGTCGTACGGTCGACGTCGTACTCCAGCCGATAGGTGCTCTCGGCCGACGGCACCGGCCCGCTGGCGTCGTAGAAGTACTTCGGTATCTCGGCCAGCTGGACGCCGTCGCGGTAGAACCCGACCCGGCCGCCGTCGAGCAGCGAGTAGCCGGTGTGCCCGGAGTCGTCGCCGAACGGCGGGACGTTCAACATGATCGTGTTCCCGGCCCGGGCGACGTACGTGCGCGGGTTGAACTTCGGCCCGGCAGGTCCGCGTTGCCAGTCGACCACGAATTTCCGGCCCGGCTGCCAGATGGTGTCGTCGTACCAGAACTGCGTCTGGCGCGCTCCGCTCGTCTCCCACCGGTTGTCCCAGACCACGCCCTTCGCGCTGTAGTAGATGGTCCGGGTGCTGGGCACGTCATACCTGATCGGTCCCGACATCGCGCTGCCGCCCTCGGGCGGGAAACCGAAGTTGTGCATGTAGCCCTGCTGCTTGTCCGGGGTCACGCCGTGGTTGCGGTTGACCACGGTCGCCAGCTCGCCGGGGCGCACGGTGTGGCGGTAGCCGGTAAGGAACCGCCCGCGGACGAACTGCACCAGGTCGTACTCGTACGGCGAGCCGTAGAAAGTGCCGTCGGCGCCCGGCTCGGCCCAGAAGCTGCGCACCTCCGACACCAGCGTGCCCTGCTCGGCCGTCACCTCCTCACCCAGGTCCGCGGTGAACAGCTTGCCGAAGTCGGCGCCGACGATCCGCGCCGCCAGGCCGTATCCGCGCGGCAGGCCGCGGACGAAACCGGCCGCGGCCAGCCGGGTCCGCGCCGAGGACTTCGGTACGGTCACCGACACCGGGGTGCCCTGGCGCGCGTCGAGCGTGAGGACTCCGTCGTCGGTGTGCCCGACGGTGAGGTTCGGCTGCACCAGCAGCGTCGAGGTCCCGTCGGGTGTGATCACCGTGGCCTGAACGTGGTAGCGGCCGGGCCGGAGCTTGGCCTTCACGGTGCCCGACGCGTCGTAGGGAACCCGGAAGACGTCCAGATCGAGACCGACCACCGACAGGTCGTAGTCACTCGCCGGCGTGCCCGCGCGGTCGGTGAGCTGGAAGGTGACGGTGCGGGTCTCGTGTCCCTTCGTGATCGTCAGTGGGGTCCGCACCGACACGCCGTCGGCGTTCGAGGCCAGCAGCATTCCGGTGAAGGTGCCTGTCGCCGACGGCACCCGGGTGTCGGCGGTCAGGGTGACCGCCGCGGTCCCACCGGCCGGCACGACGGCCCGCGCCGGACTGGCCGTGAACAGCCCGGCCGGCGCGGCGACCCCGTCCGGGCCGGTCGCCGTGGTCGTGAGGTCGAGGGTGACGGGCGCTGTGCCGTCGTTCCGGTAGGTGATCGTCTTCGTCACGGGAACGTCGTCTTCGGCCGGCCACGGTTGCGACCCGAGCGCCAGGCCGGTGACGTCGGGCAGGATGGCCTGCTGGACCGCGCGGCCGACGTCGACCCTGCCGGCGCCCTGCTGGAAGGCGTTCAGGCCCGGGTTCGGCTTGGCCGTGGCGACCAGCCCGGCTTTGAGGTCGGGGCCGGTCCACTTCGGGTGCTGCTGCGCCAGCAGCGCCGCCGCTCCCGCGACGTGCGGCGTGGCCATCGACGTCCCGTTCAGCTGGGTGTACCCGGGCGAGTACTCCGGATAGTCGGATCCCTTCGCCAGCGCCGCGACGATGCCCACGCCCGGCCCGGTGATGTCCGGCTTGATCGCGCCGTCGACGCGCGGCCCGCGGTTGGAGAATGACGCCAGGGCATCCTGCTTGTCGACCGCGCCGACGGCGAGCGCGGCGTCCGCGGTGGCCGGCGAGGACACACCGCCGTTGCGGCCCTCGTTGCCCGCGGCCACGACGAACAGCGTGCCGGTGGTCGCGGTCAGGCGGTTCACCGCCTCCTCCAGGACGTCGACGCCCGGGAAGTCGGTGCCGCCGAGGCTCATGTTGACCACTTGCGCCCGCTCGGCGGCCCACTCCATCCCGGCCAGGATCGCCGACTCGGCGCAGTTGCGGGTGCTGCACACCTTGCCGATCAGCAGGTTCGCCCCGGGCGCCACGCCGCGGTACTTTCCGCCCGATGCCGAACCGCTGCCGGCGATGGTGGATGCGACGTGCGTGCCGTGACCGACGGTGTCCACGGTGTCGGCGGCGTCGGTGAAGTTCTTCTCCTCGACGATCTTCCCGGCCAGGTCCGGGTGGGAGTTGTCGATCCCGGTGTCCAGGACGGCGACGGCAATCCCGCTGCCGTCGTATCCGGCCGCCCAGGCGGTCGGCGCGCCGATCTGCTTCACGCTCTGGTCCAGCGAGACCTCGCGCTTGCCGTCGAGCCAGATCCGCCCGATGCCGGATGCCACGGTGCGCTGGGTCGCCGGGCCGGCGGTCACCTCGGTCCAGAACTCGCGTGCTCTCGCCTTGCCGACCTTCACCGCGGCGGCGCCGATGCTGGGCAGCGTGCGGGTGACCTTCCCGGCCGACCTGACCCGGGCAGCGGCCTTGGCCTCGTACGACACGATGGTGGGCACGTCGTCGACGTGCGCGTCGTCGTATCCGGCCTGGACGAGCCCGGTCACGTCGAACAGCCGCCGGTCGAGCCGGGCGGCCGACACCAGCTTCTGGGCGTCGTTCGGCACGACGAACTGGTGCCCGTCGCGTTCGTACTGGCTGAAACCGACCTCTTCGCGGCCGGGAGCGGGGTCGATCGAGACCCGGTTCCCCTCGACATAGACCCGGTCGCCCGTCAGCAGGGTGACCCACGAGCCGCGGGGCGCCGTGGACTGGGTGCCGGTGGTCCACCGGGAGGGTGCCGGATCGGCGCTCGGCGTGGGCTCCGCGCTCGCGGTGGAGGTCAGACTCGCGGTTAACAGGGCGGTGGTGAGCAAGAGACCGGGCAGGCGCCGGCGCAGAGACGTCCTGGACATCAAATTCCTTCCTGATGGTGCAGGGAAGATTCTGAGATCAGGACGTTGGGCGTAGGTACTCCTAATCGGGCATAACATCGCGTTATGCAGCTGGAGATCCGCCACCTCCGGGTTGTCGCGGCGATCGCCGAGTCCGGCAGCATCAGCCGCGCCTCGGCCGTGCTCGGCCACAGCCAGCCGGCCGTCACCGCGCAGTTGCAGCGGATCGAGCGCGCGCTCGGCGGGAGGCTCTTCGCGCGCGACGGAACCGGCGCCAAGCCCACGGCGTTGGGTGCCATGGTCCTGTCCCATGCCCAGGGCATCATCGCGTTGCACGACGATCTGATGCGCGACGTGCAACGCCGTGACGCCGACGGCGACCTGGCGACGCTCAGGCTCGGCGCCACGGCCGGGCCGATGGCCGCCGGCCTGATGACGGTCAGCCGCCGGTTGCTGCCGGAGGCCGAGGTGTCCCTGCACGTGAGCGACGCGGACGAGGAACTGGTCGAACTGCTCGCCGAATCCCGGCTGGAGATCGGGCTGAGCGTCGACTATCCGGGCTACGAGCTGCCGGTGCCCGAAGGGCTGAGCGAAGCGGTGCTGGCCGTCGAGCCCGTCTTCGTCGTCCTGTCGAAGGACCACCCGCTCGCGGCCGAACCCGAGGTGCCGCTGGCCGCTCTGGCCGGCGAGCGCTGGCTGCCGGGCGTCGGCAAGGACATCAGGATGCGGGCGATGTTCCGGGACACCTGCCGCCGCGCGGGGTTCGTGCCGCGGCGCATCCAGCGCACCGACGCCAGCCTGGTGTTCTCCCTGATCAGCCAGGGCCACGGAGTGTCCCTGTGCAGGGCGATCACGGCCGAGCGCGAGAACGTGGTGGTCAGGCCCCTGGCCGGTGACCCGATGTGGGTACGGGAGCGGCTCCTGTGGTCGGCGGGCTCGCCGGTCGCCGAGCACGTACCGGGTATCCGTGACGTGCTCGCCGCGGCGTACCGGGAGCAGGCGGAGGCGATGCCGGCCTACCAGGCGTGGCAGCGCAGCCGCCGCCGGTCCTTGTCGGAGCTCGACGTGGAGCCCTTCGCCTAGCAAGTACCGCGAGCTCGCCGAGGCCGGGGCCCGCTTATCCGCCATGAAGCGTTGCGTCTGGAGACGTGCAAACCGCATGGCGATCAAGGAAAACTGCGAAAGCGGGTCGGCCCGGCTCCTCCTGGCGGGGATCGCACCGCCCTACCGCTGGAGGGGCGGATCGAACGCCGGAAGGTGCTCTACGGGCTGATCGACAAGTGTCACCGAGCTGCGTAGCCACTCCGGAAAACTCCCAGCTCAAGCCCTACGCGATGGAGTTTGAAGCGGTACGGGGCGCGGGCGGGTGTACGGGGCGGCGCCGATCCGGCTTGCGCTGCAGATCGGTGACGATGCGAGCCCAGGTCCGCTGCCGGAGGCGGAACAGTCCGCGCACCGGCAGCAACGGCTCCGGCGCCGCCCGTTGCGCGGCGGTCAGATTACCCCGCTTCACTACAAGATCGTCCCATGAAGCGGATCATTAACTGATTCGCTTCGTGGGACGATCGCGAAGTGGCACGCTATGAGCGTTTCGTGGAGGAACTGCTTGACTTCTTCCGAAGCATGGCCGTGCCTGCAAGTCAGGTCCCTGGCGCTGCCGTTTGCCGATGACCAGGACCACCGTTACGGATGGAGGACGCAGTATGCGGTATTCGCTTCCGGGAAGCGTGTTCACCCCGACGGCGAGCGCCAATGGCCTTGGCAACTCCCGTCGCCCTCCAGGTCCGTCCAACGGTAAGTGACGGCCCCTGCATCAGCGCCCGGGTCGTCGCTCTAAATTACGGCGCTTCAAGGCTGCGACAGAGCTCACTGGCCGATGATCGTGCGGGTGTTCGGTCGTCCGCCCGGGGGAAGACGAGGTCGGTATCACCCTTGCGGCGCTCACCCACGGACCCTAAGGCCACCAGCGATAGATGTCGTGCACGGCTCTTCGATACCCGTATTCGGCCAGGGGACCGCCGAGGTCCCGGGCGACGCTCGTCAGGGCGGCCGAGCCCGGGGGATCCTGATGGCCGTACTTCTCGAGCGCCGTACGGACGATCCCGATCACCACGGTGCGGCCCGCGCCGCGCCGCCATGCGCGCTGAGCCCGGCGCAGCAGGATTTGCCCGTCCTCGTCCCATCTGTGGTCCAGAACCGGCACCGGGACATACGCGAACGGGACCGGACGGGCCGCCTCATCGGGGAGGGAGGCCAACGCCTCGTCCTGGTCAGCCCGGAAGCCGCGTTGGCGGAAAGACAGTTCCTCGGCGAGCAGCGCGGCACGGCGTCCGATCGGGACGCGGCGCGCGACGTGGATCATGCCCTGCCTATTCTTGCGAGCCATGGCCTCGGCCTCGCGCAGGACCGCGCGACGTTCGGCGGAGGGCAGCCGGTCGGCGAGGGCGGCGAGCGCGGCAGCCTGGTAGTGGGGGCGTTCCGTGAGCTTTCGGGCGATGTCCAGGCCGCGGTCGACCGCGAGGCCGGACAGGTGCTCGGCGACACCGAGCAGGGTGCGGCCCAGGTATCCCGGGCGGTTCAGTTCCTGGAGCTCGTTCAGTGCTCTGATCATGAGCCCTTCAGACAGGAGTGGTGCCATTCTCGCAAGCTGACCGTGGAAGTAGTTCTCGTAGCCGACGTCCTTGAGCCGGATGTCCAGCGCCTCGGCCATGGCCGCGTGGCGCCGTCGTCCGGTCAGGAGTTCGGCAATGGCGAGGAGGCCGTGGAATCTCTGGTCCTCGTCGTCGACCGCGCGAATCAGGTCGAGAGCCTCGGCGAGCACTTCCTCGGCCTCATCGGGGGACAGCCAGGTGGAGATCTCCATGAGAAGCCGCGCGCGGTCGTCCCAGTCTCTTTGGCCGTCGTCGACGTCGTAGGCGGGCAGCGATCGTGTGATCGTCAGCGCCTCGGCCAGCACGGCGGGCCGTTGGTGGGCGGGCAGCGGTTCGAGCATTTCGGTGAGCACCCACGCGCCGTAGGGCGGTTCGGTGATCTCACGCGACGCGGTGTGTGCCTCGGCGAGCACGGCTGCCTGCTCTTCGAGTGGAAGCAGTTCGGCGAGCTGGATCAGGACGCGGGCCCGGACCAGCGGATCGGCGATGTCGCGCGCCGCCGTCAGGGCGGCGGCCGACAGTGGGGCGCGTTCCCGTGCGGGTACGCGCTCGGCCGCGTGCATCAGGAGCTCGGCGCGGTCCCACGAGTCGGTCGGGAGGTCGGCCAGCGCCGCCGGGCGTTTCGCCGCGGGCAGCAGGGCCAGCAGTGCGCCCCACCGCCACAGCCTCACCTCTGCCTGAGGATCGATCGCGGCGACGGCGGCGCGCAGCGCGGTCAGCGTCTCCGGCCGGTCCTGCTCCGGGAGCCGGGGGATCAGCTCGGACAGCACGTGGGCCCGGTCGCGTCCGTCGGCCGGCTCCATCGCGGCAGGCAGGGCCGCACGCGCCAGTGCGGGCGGAAGGTGCGGAGCCAGCGCCGCCAGGGCCTGGTCACGGCGACAGTCCAGGGGCAGCGCCACGGCCAGCGCGACCGCCCGTCCCAGCAGCTCGGGCGGCAGGTGCGGGGCGAGCTCCTCCAGCTGATGACTCACGTACCACGGGTCGTCGTTTTCCAGGACGGTCAGTACGTGGGCGAACTCATCCGCCTTCAGCTGCGGCCACACCTCGCGGAACACGTTCGGGAATCCCGGGTGGAGCAGTTCGTGCAGCACCTGCTGCCGCTCCTTGGCCGGCAGGTGAGGCAGCAGGGCGGACAGGTACTCGGCGCGCCGCTCGTGACCGTCTTCGCGCCGCGCGGCGGTCAGCGCCCGCGTGACGTCCCAGATCCCGGCTTCGACCAGCATCGGGGGCAGCTCGTCGTAGGTTCGGGTCCCCGCGAACCGCGCGCAGACCGCCATCAATGCGTAACGCATCTCCAACCCGAGCGAGGGGGCCGGTCGACCGGCGGCGATGGCGACGTCGGTGGCCTTGCGGGCCAGACGCCGCGCGAGCTCCAAGTCGGCGAGGTAGCCGTCGGCCTGGCCGACGCGGTCGCGGGCGTCGAACCACGTGTTCACGGCGCCGGCCCGTCCCGGAGCGGGACGCTCGCAGGCCAGCAGCCGGTGCACGTCCTCGTCACGGCCCGCCGCGGCCAAATGCCGAACCAGATGCCGCAAACCGTACGCGTCCTCCTCGTCCGAGGCGGCGCCCAGCAGCGGCAGCCCGGAGGCCAACCCACCCCACCGGTCCAGCATCTCGTCGGCGATGCGACCGTGCTCGGAGGCGTCAGCCTTGTCCTCATCGGCGGCCGCCGTCCCGCCCGGGAGAATCTCTGGTGCCACGCCCGACGATGTTAATGATCAGGCGTTGGCCGGACCAGCGGTTCACCCTCAGCCATGGGGAAAGGGAGCGCGGCGCAGAGTCAGGGGTGCAGCACGTCTACCGGGTCCGCACCTGCCGAGCCCGGTCCACTGGATCGAGCTGCGCCAGTAGCGCCGCGCCCAGCTCGGCCAGATCCTTGATGACGGGTGTCCCACTCACCGCTGTCTGCCGTCACGTCCGCGACGCTACGCCTGCGTGTGCCGGCCTGACCCCGCTGTTCTGGTCACACGTGCTCCCGTACGGCGAGGTCAAGCTCAACATGAACAGCAGGCTCACCCTCGGCAGAAGCTGAGTCCGTGCGGTTCGGGAGCGGTCGATTCCTTTTTGTGGTGGCCGGGGTCTACATGCTGAGAGGCGCGGCCCGCGCAACGGGCCGGTCGGTCTCTCTCATGTACGCCGAGAAAGAAGGACTGATCGCCAATGAGCATTCCCGCGACCATGCGCGCGCTGCAGCAGACTTCCCTCAACGGCCCGCAGGACATGCGTCTGATCACCGACGCGCCGGTGCCGAGCCCCGGCCGGGGCGAGGTCCTGATCCGCGTCACCGCCGCCGGGGTCAACTTCGCCGACATCTCGAAGGCCCACGGCACGTTCCTGGACGGCCCGCGGCCACCGTACGTGGCGGGTTTCGAGGCCGCCGGTGAGGTCGTCGCGGTGGGTGAGGCGGTGACCGGCCCGCAACCGGGGGCCCGTGTCGTCGGCGTCGGAGACGGCGCTTTCGCCGAGTACATGGTCCTGCCCGCGGCTGCGGCGGTGCCGGTGCCTTCGGGCTGGACGGAGCAGCAGGCGTTGGGTCTGGTCGTGAACTGGCCCACCGCGCTGGCCGCGCTCAAGCCTCTGGGCGGCATCGCCGCCGGGCACGTTGTGCTGATCCACGCCGCGGCGGGTGGGACCGGCCAGGCTGCGGTGAGAATCGCCAAGCACTACGGTGCGACGGTCATCGCCACCGCCTCGCCGGGCAAGCACGAGACAGTGCTGGCACTGGGAGCCGACCACGTTCTGGACTCCCTCGGCGGCGACCTCGCCGCCGAGGTGACGGAGCTGACCGGCGGTTCCGGCGTCGATGTGGTTCTGGAGTCGGCCGGCGGCGCCACCTTCGCCGCCAGCCTGGCCGCGGCCAAGCGGGTCACCGGCCGGGTCGTCGTCTACGGCGTGGCAGGCGGCGAAGCCCCGATCACCAACTGGGAGCTGGTGTACAAGCACCAGGTCCACGTCATCGGCCTCAATATCGGCGTGCTGATCCAGGCCGCGCCGCAGATCTTCGGCGAGCTCATGGGCGAGCTGTCCGCGCTGATCGCGGCCGGCGTGCTCGCCCCCAGCCTGCCCACCGTGTACGAACTGGCCGACGGCCCGAAAGCGCTGACGGAACTGGAAGCCAGGGCCACCGTCGGCAAACTGGCCCTGTTGCCCTGAGAAGGCCCCTTTGTACTGAGCCAGTTCCCCTGACAGGAGTTGAAACAGATGACTGCAACCGTGGACCCGGCCGCCAAGCAGGTGGCGCGATTCGTCGTGATGTACGACGCCCCCTCCGACGTCGACGCGTTCGAACGTCACTACAACGATGTCCACATCCCGTTGGCGAAACAGTATCCGGGCCTGCGTCGCTACACGCGCAGTCATGAGCCGGCGGCCGTGATCGGCGAGCCGTGCTACATGGTCGTGATGCTGGACTGGGACGACATGGCTGCGCTGGAAGCCGCGCTCGGGTCCGAGATCGGCCGGCGCACCGCCGAGGATGCCGTGGCGAACCTGGCCCGATACGCGACCTTCCGCGGCATGATCCTGCAGCTCGACGAGGTCTGATCGCAGATGTCGTCCTTCCGGGAAAGTAGCCGCGTCGTCGATAGTGGCCGAGGCGGGGCCTGGCGTTGTCGGAGGCATCGCCACGTGGACCACGCCCAGACGTGTGGCAGCACTAGGCTCGCGGCGTGACATCGCATCTGCGGGTGGCACCGAATCGAGACCGGTTCACCACCGAGACTGAGCGGTTCCGCCGGGAGCTGTTGGCGCACTGCTACCGCATGGTCGGCTCGGCGCACGACGCCGAGGACCTGGTGCAGGAGAGCTATCTGCGGGCGTGGCGGTCCTACTCCGGATTCGAGGGCCGGGCGTCGATTCGGTCCTGGCTGTACAAGATCGCCACCAACGTCTGCCTGACAGCGTTGAAGCCGCGCCCGATCCGGGTGCTGCCCTCAGGTCTGACAGGCTCGTACGACGGACCCGATCGCCCGCCGAGTCCCATTGCGCCGGGCGAGGTGTCGTGGCTGGAACCGCTGCCGGACGCATGGATCGCCCCGCCCGCCGACGATCCGGCCGCGGTGGTGGTCGAACGCGAGTCGCTGCGGCTGGCGCTCATTGTGAGCCTGCAGTACCTGCCCGCCCGCCAACGTGCGATCCTCATCCTGCGCGAGGTGCTGGCGTTCTCGGCGGCCGAGACCGCGGAGATCCTCGACACCACCACGGCGGCGGTCAAGAGCGGTCTGCAGCGCGCCCGTGCCCGGCTGGACGAATTGAAGCCGGAGCCCGCGGAACTGCTCGAACCGACCGACCCGCGGGCACGCGCGCTGCTCGACGGCTACATCGCCGCCTTCGAGCGCTCCGATGCCGGCCTGCTGGAACAGGTGCTGCGCACGGACGCCACGCTGGAGGCGACGCCATTCCGCGAATGGCAGGCGGGCCGGGCGAGGTGCATCCACATGCTCGACGCGTACGTGCTGGGCACACCGGGCGACTGGCGGATGATCGCGACCACCGCCAACGGCCAGCCCGCCGCCGTCGTGTACCACCGGGATGCGGACGGCGTTCTCCGAGCCGACGGCGCCGTGGTGCTGGCCCCCACCGCCACCGGCGTCTCCCGCGTGGTCAAGTTCCACGATCCCGCGCTGGCCGCGACGTTCGGCTTCCCGGACGTGCTCGCGCCCTGACCCGCCAACGGTACAGCCGAGCCGGCTGCCGGCGTCGATGGTCGGTCGGACCAGGCGGTGCCGATTCAGAACCGGGGGTTTCAGGCTCCGTGCGGTGAGTTCGGTGAGCGTTGGTCTTCTCGCAGGGGAGCCTCCCAGGTGGCGGTGATGTCTCGGGCGACATCACGTAGGAGGTCGATGAGCATGTCCGCGAGTGGTGTGAGGCTGGCGTCGGTTTTGGTCACGGCGTAGAGCTGGCGGTAGGGCCTGGGGCGGGCCAGTTCGCGATGGGTGGTGCCAGGCGCATGGGTCAGGGCCAGGCGCGAGACCAGGGCCACTGCGATGCCTGTGCCGACGAGGGCCTGGGCGACGTCGTAGGACTCGGTCTCGAACCGCACGGTGGGAGTGAAGCCGGCCTCGCGGGCGGCGTCGTGGAACTGTTCGCGGGCGGCATGGCCGGCCAGGATGGAGACCCACGATTCGTCGCGCAGTTGTTCCAGGTGAAGTTCGGTGTCCGCGGGCTGCCCGGTGGCCAGTGGGTGGTCATCGGGGAGAACCACGACCATCGGGTCCAACAGGAGCGAGTGGGCCCGTAGGTGTGGGGGCGGCGCGAGTGGTGTGCCCCAGGACGCGACGATGGCGAGGTCCAGGCGGCCCGCGCTGATCTCGTCCGCTCCGCGTCCGGACACCACGTCCACGACCGAGACGTCGGCGTCCGGATGGCGGTGCCGCAGCGCCGTCAGGGCGGGTGGCAGCAGGTGCAGGGCAGCCGCCTGGAACGTCCCGATCCGCAGACGGAGCGAGAGGTGGCCGAGCAGTGCGGACAGTTCCGCCTCGGCCCTGTCCGATGCCTCCTCCACAGTTCGACCGTGGGAGGCGAGCAGCGCACCGGCCGCGGTGAGCGTCGCTCCGCGAGGACCCCGGATGACCAGGGGCACCTGCCAGTCGCGCTCGGCCTTGGCCACCTGCTGGGTGACCGCCGCGGGCGTGAGTCGGAGTGCGTGAGCGGCCGCCGTCAGGGAGCCGTGCCGCTCGATCAACGCGAGAAGCCGCAGCTGTCCCGGATCCACCAGCATTCACTAATCCTAACGCTGCACCCTTCTCTTTTAACTTCTCTTAGGGGCGCGAGACAGGAAGCCTGGTGTACACCCATCGGCCGCAATCCCCGGAAGGGGTTCTTTTCCCATGCCCACGCATGTGCCCGTTTTCATCGCCACCACCTTGCTGCTGGCGATGCTGCCAGGCGCGAGTCAAGCGCTGATGATCCGGCAGGTTCTGGAAGGCGGCCAACGTACGCTGCGAGGCACGCTCGCGGGCAATGCCAGCGGCTTCCTGCTGTGGTCCACGGCCGCCGCGGCCGGGCTGTCCGCCGTCCTGCTGGCCAGCCCCACCGCGTACGCGGTGCTCCGGATCGCAGGAGGCATCGTGCTGATGATCCTCGGGGTGAAGACGCTACGGACCGCGCTCACCACCGGCTCCACCCGCCCGCCCCGCGAGGGCGGGCGCCGCACCGGCTTCGGGGGCGGATATCTCACCGGCCTGATCACCAACCTCGGCAACCCCAAGGCGGGCGTGTTCGCCGTCTCGGTGCTGCCCCAGTTCGTGACCGCGGAAGGCCCGGTGTTCCTGTCGACCGTCGCCCTGGGAGCCCTGTGGGCGCTCGTCAGCGCCTCCTGGTACATGGTGCTCACCTGGGCCGTCAGCCGAGGGCGCGCCCTGGTATCGCAGCCGACCGTCCTGCGGGGACTCAGCGTGACCACCGGCGTCGTCCTGCTGGGGCTGGGCGCCGCGGTGGTAGCAGGTCTCTGAGGGCCTGGCCCGTACTTCTTCCAGCGCCCGACCGCCCGAGGCCAGGGGCCGTGCGCTGGGGTTCAGTTTCTGGTCAGTGCCTGTGCAGTACGCACTCATACGCTTCACGTCTGCATCGAACAGGTAAGCAAGGAGGATGCGTCATGACGCCCACCGCGGTCAACGTCGTGCTCGTGCACGGCGCTTTCGTCGATGGATCGGGTTGGCAGGCGGTGTACGACCTGCTCAAGCGGGACGGCTACCGGGCCAGCGTTGTCCAGAACCCCACGCTGACGCTGGAGGGCGACGCCGAGGCCGTCCGGCAGATCTTGGACCGTCAGGACGGCCCGACCGTGCTCGTCGGGCATTCCTACGGCGGCTCGGTCATCAGTGAGGCCGGTACCCACTCGCGAGTTTCGGCACTTGTCTATGTCGCCGCGTTCGCGCCTGACAAGGGGGAATCCGTGCAGACGCTCATCGCCGACCCGCCGCCGGGCGCGCCGGCGCCGCCGATCGTGCCCCTGGGCGACGGGTTCCTCGTCCTCGACCGCGACAAGTTCCACGGCGCCTTCGCGGGTGACCTGCCCGCGGAGCAGGCTGCGTTCATGGCCGACTCGCAGGTGCCGTGGGGCGTCGGTGCGGTCGGCGGCGCCGTCACCGAACCTGCCTGGCGCTCCAAGCCCAGCTGGTATCTGGTGGCCACCGGTGACCAGACGATCCCGCCGCCCGCTCAGCGGGCGATGGCCGGGCGTGCGGGTGCCACGGTGATCGAAGTCGACGGCAGCCACGCCATCTACATCTCCCGGCCGGACGCTGTCGCCGAACTGATCAAGAAGGCCGCCGCCGGCGGCTGAGCGAACGGCCCGACAGCCGGTGGACACCCCGCCCGTGTCCACCGG
>NZ_JBSFTC010000144.1:0-27464 GCF_053590415.1 Nonomuraea sp. NPDC003201 | reverse complement strand
CGTCGAGCGGCACGGCGGCGCGCGGCCGCTCGTCCACACCTTCCGGGCGTTCGCGCGGGGCGGACACTGCGCGGGCCTGGGCGAGTACCCGTTATGGATCGCCGCCCCCGACAAGCCGCGCGGCGAGCCCGCGGTGCCGCCGCCCTGGCGGGACTGGGCCGTTCATCAGTACGTCCACAGCCCGCTCGACCGCAACGTGTTCCACGGGACGCGGCAAGAGCTGACAAATATTGGGTTTGACCCGCGATAGCATCGGTGTTCACCATCGAAGCAGCTCCGGTGCCGAGCGCCGGGGCGCGATCCAAGGGAGTCACCGTGTCAGCCGAGCTACGCATCACCCTCGCCGGAGCCGAGCGTGTGGTCGCGGCCGGCACGACGGCCGGAGAGGCCCTCGAGGCCGACGGCCGCTCGGTCATCGCGGCCCGGGTCAACGGCGAGCTCCGTGACCTGGCGCACCCGCTGTCCGAGGGTGACGCGGTCGAGCCGGTCGAGGTCTCCAGCGAGGACGGCCGGGCCATCGTCCGCCACTCCACCGCCCACGTCATGGCGCAGGCGGTGCAGGAGCTGTTCCCCGAGGCCAAGCTGGGCATCGGGCCGCCCGTGGACAACGGGTTCTACTACGACTTCGACGTCGCCCAGGCCTTTCACCCCGACGATCTCAAGCGCATCGAGAAGCGCATGCGGGAGATCGTCAAGCAGGGGCAGCTGTTCTCCCGCCGGCCCGTCTCCGACGACGAGGCGCGTGAGGAGCTGGCGGCGGAGCCGTACAAGCTGGAGTTGATCGGGCTCAAGGGCGGCGCCGCGGACGAGGAGTCCGTGGAGGTCGGGGCCGGGCAGCTCACCATCTACGACAACCTCGACCCCAAGACCGGCGAGCTGCAGTGGAAGGACCTGTGCCGCGGCCCGCACGTGCCGTCCACCCGGTCGATCCCGGCGTTCAAGCTCATGCGCTCGGGCGGCGCCTACTGGCGCGGCAGCGAGAAGAACCCGCAGCTCCAGCGCATCTACGGCACCGCCTGGGAGTCCCGCGAGAAGCAGGACGACTACCTCAAGCTGCTGGAGGAGGCCGAGAAGCGCGACCACCGCAAGCTGGGTGTCGAGCTCGACCTGTTCAGCTTCCCGCCGGAGCTGGGCAGCGGCCTGCCGATCTTCCATCCCAAGGGCGGGATCATCCGCAAGGAGATGGAAGACTACATGCGCCGGCGGCAGGCGGAGGCGGGCTACGAGTTCGTCAACACGCCGCACATCACCAAGTCGTCGCTGTTCGAGACCTCGGGGCATCTGCCGTGGTATGCCGACGACATGTTCCCGGCGTTCGAGCTGGAGGGCATCGAATACCGGGTCAAGCCGATGAACTGCCCGATGCACAACCTGATCTTCCGGGCGCGCGGGCGGTCCTACCGCGAGCTGCCGCTGCGGCTGTGCGAGTTCGGCTCGGTCTACCGCTACGAGAAGTCGGGCGTGGTCCACGGCCTGACCCGGGTGCGCGGCATGACGCAGGACGACGCGCACATCTACACCACCCGGGAGCAGATGGCCGATGAGATCAAGTCGCTGCTGAGGTTCGTGCTCAGCGTGCTGCGCGACTTCGGCCTGCCGGAGTTCTACCTGGAGCTGTCGACCCGCGACGAGTCCGACAAGTTCATCGGCGAGCCCGCCGAGTGGGACGAGGCGACCGAGGCGCTGCGCCAGGTGGCCACCGAGTCCGGGCTGGACCTGGTCGACGACCCGGGCGGCGCCGCCTTCTACGGCCCGAAGATCTCCGTGCAGGCCAAGGACGCGATCGGGCGCACCTGGCAGCTGTCCACCATCCAGCTCGACCTCAACCAGCCCAAGCGCTTCGGCCTCGAATACCAGGCGGCCGACGGCAGCCGGCAGACCCCGGTCATGATCCACCGGGCGCTGTTCGGCTCCGTCGAGCGCTTCCTCGGCGTGCTCACCGAGCACTACGCGGGCGCCTTCCCCCCCTGGCTCTCGCCAGTGCAGGTGACGGGCATCCCGATCGCCGACGCGCATGTGTCCTACCTGCAGGACGTCGCCAAGAAGCTGCGCGAGCGCGGCATCCGGATCGAGGTCGACGCCTCCGACGACCGGATGCAGAAGAAGATCCGCAACGCGCAGAAGGCCAAGGTGCCCTTCATGCTGCTGGCCGGTGACGACGACATCGCCAACGGCGCGGTGTCGTTCCGCTACCGGAACGGCGAGCAGAAGAACGGCGTACCGATCGAGGAGGCCGTGGCGGAGATCGTCAACGCCGTGGAGCGGCGCGTCCAGGTCTGACGCGATGACGAGAACGGCGGAGTCTCACGGCTCCGCCGTTTTCCGTCGTCCGGCCTCCGGCTCGGGGATCATCGGGTGAACAGGCGGAAGGTGATGGCGGGGCGGCCGCCGAAGCGCTCGGCCGCCTGGTGGGCGAAGCCTTCGATGAGGTCGCGGGCGTACGACTCGGGGTCCTGGTCGGTGAGCGCCTCGATGTAGGCGCGGTGCTCGACGAGCGAGCGCACGCCGCGCTCCAGGCCGTCGGTGACGTCCACGGCGTGGGTGGGGGAGTCGGTGCCCGCGACGGCGACCCAGCGGACGCCGTTCCAGGGCTCGGCCACCGTATCCGGAAATATCCACCTATTTCCCGCATCCCCGGCGGCGTCGAGGACCGCGCGGCCCACGGCCCGGTGGTCGGGAGTGTTCCAGTACGTTCCGCCCCAGGTGTCGTCCGGGTTCAGGGTGATCACCAGCTCGGGGCGGTGCCTGCGGATGGCGGCGGCGATGTCCTTCCTGAGCGCGGTGCCGTACTCGATCACCCCGTCGGCGTGGTCGAGGAACTCCACGCTCGTCACCCCGACGACGGCCGCGCTGGCCCGCTCCTCCCGCTCCCGCACCGGCCCTGCCTCGGCCGGGGCGAGCGTGTCGATGCCCGCCTCGCCCCTGGAGACGATCAGGTACGCGACCTCGCGGCCCTGGTCGGTCCAGGTGGCGATGGCGGCGGCGCAGCCGTACTCGAGGTCGTCGGGGTGGGCCACGATGGCGAGGGCGCGCTGCCAGTCGTCGGGCATGGGCTCCAGTTGATCGGTCATGGCCCACACCCTAAAGGCGCGCCTGCGCGGGCGTAGGGATCGGGCTCTGAGGGCCGTTGCCCGGGCGCGCACGGCCGCCTCAGCGCTTGTCGCCGGGCGCGTCCGATCGTCTCAAGAGGCGTTGCCTGGCCGCCTGGAAAGGTGTCGGCGGGGTGCGTCCGATCGGTGCGAGGGCCGGTGCTCAGGAACGCCCGATCGCCCCGAGGGCGCGGCTGATGGGCTCAAGGGGTGGTGGAGGGAGACGGAGGCGGAGGGGTGTCAGAGGGGGGAGGGGTGAGTGTTGTCGTCGGGGGTGTCGCGGAGGGGGCGGCGGGGCTCGCCCGGGAGGCGGACGTCGTCGACCGTCACGTTGACCTCCGCGACCCGCATCCCGAGCATGTGGCTGACGCTCCTGGCCACGTTCGTCTTGACCTCGGAGGCCACCTCCATCACGACGTGCCCGTACTCCACCACGATGGTCACGCTCACGGCCACGGTACGGTCCTGGATCTGCGCGCTGACCCCCTGGTTGGCCCGCCGGGAGCCGATGCCGATGCGGTCGCGTACGGACTCGAAGGCCCGCGCCAGGTCGCCGCCCAGGTCGGCGACCCCGGTCACCTCGAGAGCCGCCAGAGCGGCGACCTTCTCGACCACCTCGTCGGCGACCTTGATCCGGCCCTTGACGACAGCGCCGAAGGAGGGCGCCTCCGAGGGCGACACGCCGGTGGGTGTGGAGCTCATGTCTTCGACCGGGTCAGGAGCGGGGGCCGTGGCCGGGTCGGGGGTGTCGGCGGACGGGGTGGAGTGGACGGTCGGCAGGGAGTCGTGCTCGGCTAAGTCGTGCTCGGCTAAAGCGTCACTCATAGCGGCCTCCTGTAGGCGATGCTTGGGATTGTGCCGGAAGAGCGGGCCGTTTGTCCGTGGTCCTATGCTGCTAGGTATGCACGATCAGGCAGGGGCAGGGTCCCCCGACAACTTCGAGCGTCTGTGGACCCCGCATCGCATGGCCTACATCAAGGGCGAGAACAAACCGACGGGCAGCGGCCCCGATGACGGCTGCCCGTTCGACGCGATCCCCAAGATGAGCGACGAGGACGGCCTGATCGTCGCCCGGGGCGAGACGGTCTACGCCGTGCTCAACCTGTACCCGTACAACTCCGGCCACCTGATGGTGGTCCCCTACCGGCATGTGTCCGACTACGACGAGCTGGTGCCGGCCGAGCTGGTCGAGCTGGGGGAGTTCACGCAGAAGTCGCTGCGCGCGCTGCGCAAGGCCAGCGGCGCGCAGGGCTTCAACGTCGGCATGAACCTCGGCCACGTGGCCGGCGCCGGCATCGCCGCCCACCTGCACCAGCACGTGGTGCCCAGGTGGGGTGGCGACACGAACTTCATGCCGGTCGTGGGCCAGACCAAGGTCCTGCCGCAGCTGCTCCGCGACACCCGCCAACTGCTCGCCGACGCCTGGGATTGACCCACCCCTGGGCGGCGAGACCCTGGGACTGACCAGCCCCTGGGCAGCGCCGACGCCTGGGATTGCGCCTCAGGGCAGCGCCGACGCCGGATCGTCCTGGGTGCCTGCTGTCCGGCCGTTCGTGGCCGCTTCCGGGAGGCGGCGCTACTCCGTGCGGTGTCGTGTTACTTCGTCGCGGTCGCTAAGTCCGATGACACGGGACCGGTGACCGACTCGCGGTCGCGCCGGAGCGCGCCGATGCCGGTGGCCAGCAGCAGAGGTACGGCCAGCGCCAGGGCCATGGACAGCACGGCCGCGCCCGAGTCGTTGACGAGCATCCCGACCACGCCGCTCACGAGAGTGCCGATCAGCCCGGCGCGCAGCGCGGGGGAGTGCTCGAACGCGGCGGGCACCACCCCGGCCGATGCCTGTTCGGGCCGCAGGATCGCGTAGATGAGGAACGCGGCGGCCGCGATCACGATCGGCATGAGGTTGGGGCTGAGCAGGGTGGCCAGCATGGCCTGCAGCTTGCGCAGGATGACGTCGAACGCCTCCCCGCTCAGCACCTGCCCCACGAACCTGCCCAGGTGCGTCTGCTCGTCCGCCGGCTTCAGGTAGTTGAGCCAGGCGAACGTCATCACGATCAACCCGCCGGCCACCAGGAACGCGGCCAGCTTCACCAGCGAGACCCGCTTGCCCGCCAGCAGCAGCGCGGTCACCGCGATGCCCGGCACGAACGCGATCACGCCGCCGAAGTCGCTGCCCATCCCGGAGCCGCCGAGCACCATCGCGAACGTGCCCAGCAGAACGATCGCGGCCAGCCCCACCTTGCCCGGCCACCGGTGCGCGATCACCGTGGTGGCCAGCAGGGTGCCGGTGGCCAGGAGCGCGAACGGGATGTTCCCCAGGCCGTAGTAGCGGGCCCCGACGTCCGCGCTGTAGCCCATGATGCTGTTGAGCTGCAACGTCGTACCGGTCAGCAGGTCGCCCGCCAGCGTGAGCGCGGTGATCCCGGCCACCACCGCCAGCGGCCCCAGCGGCCATCGCCGCCACGGCCCAGCGAACGCCACCGCCGTGACGACCGCCGCCCACCCGAGCACCCCGGCCACCAGCTGCGGGAGGCTCGACCAGGGCAGCAGGTTGACCAGGTAGCTGGAGACGGGCAGGGAGGCGAGGGCGACGGCCGCGAAACGTACCGGTGCCAGACCCTTGCGGCGGCGCAGCAACAGGAACGCGACCACGTAGAACAGCACCTGCAGCACAGCCACGATCGTGAAGTAGATGCCCTTGATCGAGCGGATGGCCTGCGCGGTCGCGTCGGCCCGCTGGAGCCGTTCGAAGGTCGCGCCCGGCCCGCCGACCCGCAGCGGGAGGCCTATCACGGTGCTCGGGACCGGCACCCCGAGCTTGGTCAGGATGGTGGAGGTCAGGTCGGGCAGGATCGAGATGTCCTCGCGGCGGGTGGAGGCCGCGCCGAGCAGGTGGCCCTGCGCGCCGGGCTCGCGCAGCGCGGCCACCCGCAGGTGGGGTACGGAGCCGTGGTCGGACAGGCCCGCGAGCAGCACCGTCGTGTCGGCGGGCAGGACCGACAGCAGCGCGCCCGCCTTGGCGTCGGCCATCCGCAGCGCGTCACGCCGCTCGGCGGCGCTGAGCTGGTCGGGCACCTTGGGCAGCTTGCCGCTGGTCAGGTAGGGGCGGACGAGGTCGTCCACGTCCATGGCGATCATCCGGCACCGTTCGAGATCGGGCGTGCCGACCTGGAGCGGGGAGGAGCGGTACTCCTGGACCGCGCCCTGCCGGTCGGCCAGGCCCAGCGCGGCGCCGGGGCCGATGGCGATCGAGCACTGCCCGGCGGCCTTGAGCGACTCGCCCAGCGTGCCCGCGTTGCGCTGCCCGGCCACATCGAGGAGGTAGCGGTAGTCGGGGATGACCGCGCCCGCGCCCTGCTGCTCGGGCATGGGAGGCGCGCCGCAGCTGTATCCGGCCGCCGACCTGGTGCCCGCCGACACGGTCAGCCAGCCGTCGTAGGGGCAGGTCACCCCGCCGACGGTACGAATGGACAGCGAGCCGATCGCGCTGGATCTGGCCAGCTCCCACAGGTTGGGGGAGTCCGCCTGGGTGATGTCGTTCCAGTGCAGGCCGGACACGCCGATGAGCGCGATCCGGCCCGTGCTCGGGTCCTTCGTGGCCTGGGCCGGGCCGGTGAACAGTCCCTGGCCGAGCAGGACCTGCCCGACCAGCACGGCCAGCACGGCCAGCGTGCGCCTCATCCCGATGACCTTCCGTGATCGAATGATTCCGTGGCACGGTAGAGCAAGGTCATGTTCCGGCGCCACCGGACCCGACTACCCTCTCATGCGGTGCATGTATCACGTGCGCCGTTTCATTCGGGTGAGCTTTTCCCGCTCTGGGTGGTTGTGGTGGGCGCCGTGCGTGTTGCGCCGGGCTCCGCCGTGCGACGTCTCGCCGTTGCGGCGCGGTTTGGGGTGATACCGGGGACGTGGTGTCGAGGGTGCCCCGGCGTGACGCGCATTCGGCGTGGCACGTCCCTGGAGTGGGGCCGCACTCTACGGCGTGCGGGTCCGGCGTGGTGCAGGGCCGGTGTGGGCGCGCTCTCCGCGTGGTGCGGGTTCGGCGTGGTGCGGCCCAGGGTGGTGCGGGGCCGGTGTGGTGCGGGCCTGATGGGCTGGTGCCCCGCGTGAGGCCAGGCCGGGTGAGTGGAGGCGTCAGGGGGCCGGGGTCTTGACCTTGGTGGTCTTGCTTTCGTGGCCGAGCCGGTCCACGGCCGTGACCGCGTAGGTCCCGTCCGGCGCGGCCGTGAACGACGGGCTCGTCACGACGGCGACCAGGTTGCGGGCGTCCGTGCCGTGGCAGTCCTTGCCGGACTTGGGCACCTGGTACACCGCGTACGTCCGCGCCCCCTGGGACGGCTTCCAGGACAGCTGGGTGCCGTTGGCCTTGAGGCCGGCGGGGGCGGGAGGGGCGGAGCCGCCGCGTTCCTTGATCAGGGGCAGCAGGGCGGGACGGGAGTAGTGGTTCTTGGCGACGCGGTCCACGGACCCCAGGGGGTTGTCCAGGAAGTTCTTGGCGCTGAAGTAGACCTCGCCCTTGACCTGCTTGTGATCACGGTTGACGCCCACCTCGGCGGCCAGCTCGCCGGGCTTCGTCCAGGCCCGGTCGTCCTTGGCGCCCACCCGGTAGAGCCCCTGGCCGATGTACAGCTGCACGTCCGTGCCCTTGACCTCGTCGGACCACCAGGCCGCCAGCGTGTCGTAGTCGGCCAGCTTGTGACCGCGCGGCCAGTAGAGCTGCGGGAGCACGTAGTCGACGGTGCCCGCCTTGATCCAGGCGCGCGCGTCCGCATAAATCGAGTCGTACGCGGACATGCCCGAAGTGTCCGAGCCGGTCGGGTCGTTCGACTTGTTGCGCCAGATGCCGAAGGGGCTGATCCCGAACTTGACGTACCCCTTGGCGTCGTGGACGGCCTTGTCCACCTGGGCGACGAGCGTGTTGACGTTGTCGCGCCGCCAGGCGGCGAGCTTCTTGCCGTCGCCGTACTTCGCGAACGCCGCCGCGTCGTCGAACTTCTGCCCCGCCGCCGGATACGGGTAGAAGTAGTCGTCGAAGTGCACCCCGTCGATGTCGTACCGGGACACCACGTCCGTGATGACCTTGGTCACGTGGTCGCGGACGGCCGGCAGGCCGGGGTTGTAGTAGAGGCGGCCGCCGTACTTGATCGTCCAGTCGGGGTGCTTGCGCGCCGGATGGCCTGCGGGCAGCTTGGCGGCGCTGTCGCCGTAGGAGGCGCGGTACGGGTTGAACCAGGCGTGGAACTCCATGCCGCGCTTGTGCGCCTCGTCGATGAGGAACGGCAGCGGATCCCAGCCGGGATCCTTGCCGGCCGTGCCCGTCAGATATTGGGTCCAGGGCTCCAGCGACGACTTGTACAGCGCGTCGGAGGCGGGCCGGACCTGGACGAAGACCGCGTTGAGGTTGCGCTTGGCGGCGCCGTCGAGGATCTTGACGTACTCGGCGCGCTGCCGGTCGGGCGAGAGCCCGGTCTTGGAGGGCCAGTCGATGTTCTGGGTGGTGGCGATCCACACCCCGCGCAGCTCGCGCTTGGGATAGTCGGCGTCGGCCTTGCAGGCCGCGGCGGATGCGTCGGGTGCGGCGGCGACGGCCGTCTTCTTCTTGGTCGCTGCTGGGCTCTCCCCGGCCCCGGGGCCGAAGACGTAGGCGGCGGAGGTGGTGACGACCGCGAGAGCAGCAGCGGCTAGGAGTGGGCGTCCAGTTCGCATAGTGCCACCCAGTGTGGCAGTTGCTCCGGCATGCTCGGTACGAAAAAAAGAAATCGACTCGTGATGCTTCTGTGACAAAAGTAAACGGCTGGGCCGGGAGGGAGCAAAGCCCTCCCGGCTCGTCCAGGCCTCAGTCCGCGGTGACGGCCACCTTGCTCGCGAGGTTCGGCGGAAGGGGCTCGTAGCGCAGGAAGGCCCGCTGGAACGTCCCGGTGCCGTGCGACATGGATCTCAGGTCGATGGCGTACCGGGTGATCTCCAGTTCGGGCACCTCGGCCTTGACCAGCGTACGTCCCGTGCCGACGGGCTCCGTGCCGAGCACCCGCCCGCGCCGCGACGACAGGTCGGACATCACCGACCCCACGTAGTCGTCGGCGACGAGCACCGACAGCTCGTCCACCGGCTCCAGCAGCAGCGTCGGCACCTTCGCGGCCGCCTCCTTCAGCGCGAGCTGGCCGGCGATCTGGAAGGCCATGTCGGAGGAGTCGACCGAGTGCGCCTTGCCGTCGTACAGGGTGACGCGCACGTCCACCATCGGGTAGCCGGCCACGACGCCCCGCTCCATCTGGGCCCGCACGCCCTTCTCCACCGACGGGATGAACTGCCGCGGCACGACGCCGCCCACGATCTTGTCCACGAATTCGAACCCGCCGCCCGACGGCAGCGGCTCGACCTCGAGGTGGCAGATCGCGTACTGGCCGTGGCCGCCGGTCTGCTTGACGTTGCGGCCCATCGCCTGGCACTTGCCGCCGAACGTCTCGCGCAGCGGCACCCGCAGGTCGACCCGCTCGACCTCGACGCCGTGGCGCTTGGCCAGGCGGTCGAGCAGCACGTCGGTGTGCGCCTCGCCCATGCACCACAGGACGAGCTGCCTGGTCTCGGCGTTGTTCTCCAGCCGCAGGGTCGGGTCCTCGGCCACCAGCCGGGCCAGGGCCTGCGACAGCTTGTCCTCGTCGGCCTTCGACTTGGCCCTGATCGCCACCGGCAGGAGCGGGTCGGGCATGGCCCAGGCGGTCATCAGGAGCGGCTGCTCGACCTCGGACAGCGTGTCGCCGGTCTCGGCGCGCGACAGCTTGGCCACCGCGATGATGTCGCCCGCGACGCCCTTGGCCGCGGGGCGCTGCTGCTTGCCCAGCGGGCAGGTCAGGGTGCCGATGCGCTCGTCCACGTCGTGGTCCTCGTGCCCGCGGTCGGCCAGGCCGTGCCCGGACACGTGCACGGTCATGTCGGGGCGCAACGTGCCCGAGAAGACGCGTACGAGGCTGATGCGGCCCACGTACGGGTCGCTGGTGGTCTTGACGACCTCGGCCACGAGCGGGCCGTCGGGGTCGCAGGCGATGTTCTTGACCGGCTTGCCCGACAGGTCGGTGATCTCGGGCAGCGGGTGTTCGAGGGGTGAAGGGAAGCCCTGGGTCATGATCTCGAGGATCTCCGGCGCGCCGACGCCGAGCCCGCTGCACAGCACCGGGTAGAAGCTGCCGCGCGCGACGGCCTTCTCCAGGTCCTCCACCAGGACCTTGGTGTCGATGGGCTCGCCTTCGAGATAGCGCTCCATGAGCGATTCGTCTTCGCTCTCCTGGATGATCCCCTCGATCAGCTCGCCCCGGCGCTCCTCGATCTGCGCCGCGTAGTCCGGCCCGGGCTCCTTCTCCGTACGGGTGCCCGTGGCGTAGTTGTAGAACTTCTGCGACAGCAGCCCGATCAGGCCGTTCACGTGGCCGTTGGTGATGACGGGCAGGTAAAGGGGCGCGACGCCGTCGCCGAAGACGTCCTGGCACGTCACGAGGACCTCGTCGAAGTCGGCCCGCTGGTGGTCGATCTTGGTGATCACCACCGCCCGCGGCATGCCGACCTGGGCGCACTCCTCCCACAGCATCTGGGTGAGGCCGTCAATCCCCTCGGCGGCCGACACCACGAACAGCGCGGCGTCCGCCGCGCGCAGTCCCGCGCGCAGGTCGCCCACGAAATCGGCGTAACCGGGGGTGTCGAGAAGGTTGATCTTGATGCCGTTGTGCACCAGCGGCGCCACGGCGAGGTTGACCGACCGCTGCTGACGGACCTCCACCTCGTCGAAGTCGCTGACCGTGTTGCCGTCCTCCACCCGGCCGGCGCGCTGGACGGTGCCGGTCGCGGCCAGCAGCTGCTCGGCGAGGGTCGTCTTACCCGCTCCTGAGTGGCCGACCAGCACGACATTGCGTATCGCATCCGCCCTGTCGGCCGTGGGTGCCCTGCCCGCGGCTCCCGCAGTGCCACCGGTGTTCTTCTCTGCCACAACAGCCTCCCACGTCGCCGGATGTCCCAACGACCGCGCCCAAGCGGAGGGTGTCTGGAAACCGCATGGACGCGGTGTGTTCACCAAATACCCCTGTGGCGGATATCACAAGGGGGGTGGGGCAAAGAAAGTTGTCAGGCGTTCCATGGCCTACGATCGGACCGCGATGCTCAAACTCCTGCGCCCGGCCATGACCCGGATACTCACCCCGCTGGGCAGGGCCCTCGTCGGCCGCGGGATCGGCCCGAACGCCGTCACGGCGATCGGCACCCTCGGCACGGTCGTGTCCGCCCTGCTCTTCTTCCCCCTGGGTCAGCTGACCTGGGGCGCTCTCGCGATCACCGTCTTCGTGCTGTTCGACCTGCTCGACGGCGTGGTGGCGAGGCTCGGCGGGAAGGGCGGCTCCACCTGGGGCGCGTTCCTCGACTCGACGTTCGACCGGGTGGCCGACGCGGCCATCTTCGCCGGGCTGATCCTCTACTTCATCTCCAAGCACGACACGCTCATGGCGGCCGTGACGCTGGTGTGCCTGATCGCGGGCTCCCTGGTGTCGTACGCCAAGGCCAGGGCGGAGGGGCTCGGGCTCACGGCCGACGTGGGGCTGGCCGAGCGGCCAGAGCGGCTGGTCGTCGCGCTCGTCGCGTCCTGTTTCGCGGGGCTCGGCGTTCCGTACATTCTTCCCGTGGGCATGTGGCTGCTCGCCGCGGCCAGCGTGTTCACCGTGGGGCAGCGCGTGGTGGCCGTCCACCGGCAGACGAGGGAGAGATGAGCGACAAGGCGTCCTTCGGTGATCGTGTCGTGGCCGCGGGGTTCGCGGCGGGCTGGAAGCTCGTGCCGCTGCTGCCCGAGCGCCCGACGGCCGCGGTCTTCCGCTTCCTGGCCGACCGGATCTGGAGCAGGCGGGGCAAGTCCGTGCGCCGCCTGGAGTCCAACCTGGCCAGGGTGACCGGGCTCGAGGCGGGCAGCCGCGAGATGCGCGAGCTCAGCAGGGCCGGCATGCGCTCGTACTTCCGCTACTTCCACGAGATCTTCCGGCTGCCGTCGATGAGCGTCGAGGAGATCGTGCGGCGCAGCCACACCATCGGGGCCGAGCACGTCCACGCCAACGTGGCGGCCGGGCGGGGCGTGGTGCTGGCGCTGCCCCACATGGGCAACTGGGACCAGGCGGGGGCGTGGCTGGTGGGTGTGGGCCACCCCTTCACGACCGTGGCCGAGCGGCTGAAGCCGGAGTCGCTGTTCCGCCGGTACGTGGCCTTCCGCGAGGGCCTCGGCATGGAGGTGCTGCCGCTGACCGGCGGCGACGGGCACAACTTCGGCACGCTGGCCACCCGCGTGCGCAAGGGCGGCGTCGTGTGCCTGCCCGCCGAGCGCGACCTGACCAAGGGCGGCGTCGAGGTGCGCTTCTTCGGCGCGACCACCAAGGTCCCCGCCGGGCCGCCGCTGCTGGCCGTGCAGACGGGGGCCGCGCTGCTCCCGGCCATCCTCTACAACGTGGGCGACGACTGGGGCATCCACATCCACGAGGAGGTCCCGGTCCCGGCCGAGGGCACCCGGCAGGAGAAGGTCGCGGCGGTGGCGCAGGGGCTGACCGACGTGTTCGAGAAGGGCATCTCCGAACACCCGGAGGACTGGCACATGTTGCAGCGGCTCTGGCTGGAAGACCTCGCGCGATGAGGATCGGCATCGTCTGCCCCTACTCGTGGGACATGCCGGGCGGGGTCAAGCAGCACATCGACGACCTGGCCCAGGCGCTGATCGCGCAGGGGCACGAGGTGTCGGTGATCGCGCCGGCGGCCGACGACGACGAGTTGCCCCCGTACGTGACGGGCGCCGGCCGGGCGGTGCCGGTGCCGTACAACGGGTCGGTGGCCAGGATGTCGTTCGGCTTCCTGTCGGCCGCGCGGGTGCGGCGGTGGGTGCGTACGGGCGGCTTCGACGTGCTGCACATCCACGAGCCGCTGATCCCGAGCCTGGGCGTGCTGGCCTGCTGGGCGGCCAGGGGGCCGATCGTGGCCACGTTCCACGCGTCGTTCACGCGCTCGCGGGCCATCGCGGTGGCCGAGCCGTTGCTGCGCAGCGCGCTGGAGAAGCTGATGGGCCGCATCGCGGTCTCCGACGCGGCCCGCAAGAGCCTGGTCGAGCAGTTCGGCGGCGACGCCGTGCTGATCCCCAACGGCGTCACCGTCTCCCGCTACACCGACGCCGAGCCGCTCGACGGCTGGGGGCCCGACGGCGCCACGATCGGCTTCCTCGGCCGGATGGACGAGGAGCGCAAGGGCCTGCCGATCCTGCTCGACGCGTTCAGGACCCTCGCGGCCGAGCGGCCGGGCCTGAAGCTGCTCCTGGCCGGGCCCGGCGACGCCAAGGACGTCTACGAGCGGGTGCCGAAGGAGTTCCACGACCGGGTGACCGTGCTGGGCATGGTGAGCGAGGCCGACAAGATCCGCGCCTACCACTCGGTCGACGTGTTCTGCGCGCCCAACACGCGCGGGGAGAGTTTCGGCATCGTGCTGGCCGAGGCCATGGCGTCCGGGGCGACGGTGCTGGCCAGCGACATCCCGGCCTTCCGCAGGGTGCTGGGCGAGGGGCAGGCGGGCGCGCTGTTCGCCAACGGCGACGCCGGCTCGCTGGCGCGCGAGGCGGGCGCGCTGCTCGACGCGCCCGAGCGGCGGGCCAAGCTGGCCGCCGAGGCGCTGGTGGCGGTGCGGAAGTACGACTGGTCGACGGTGGCGCGGGACGTCGCACGCGTCTATGAGACGGTCGCCACGAGCGGGGCGGGGCGCGTGGAGGAAGATCTGTGACATCCACCATCATCGTGCTGGTCGTGGGCCTCGTCGTGGTGCTCACGGCCGTCTACATCTCCTGGCGCGCGGGCCGGCTCGACCGGCTGCACATCCGGCTGGAGCTGGCCCAGGAGTCGCTGGACGCCGCGCTGATGCGGCGCAGGGCGGTGGTGCTGGAGCTGGCCGGCTCGCGCCTGCTCGACCCCGCCACCTCCCTGGTGCTGGCCGCCGCGGCGCACGAGGCCAGGAGCGCGGGCCCGGAGGAGCGCGAGCACGCCGAGAGCGACCTGTCGCGCACCCTGCGCGCGGTCGTGGACCAGGAGCGCTTCAGGGAGAAGCTGGCGGAGTCGCCCGGCGGTGGTGACCTGCTGGACGAGCTCGACTCGGCGGTGGCCAAGGTCGTCTACTCGCGCCGCTTCTACAACAATGCGGTTGCGGTCACGCGGGCGGCGCAGCGGCGCTGGCTGGCCAGAACCCTCCGCCTGGCGGGCCATACCGAATATCCGCAATTCTTCGAAATCGATGACAATCCGCCGGCAGCTATGGCAACTGAATGACCTCATTTGGGGAAGCCAGTAAGCTTCATCCCGTTTTCGGGCTGAAGCGAGGAGTGTTCACGTGCGGCTACCCCGGATGATCACGGTCACACTGGCCGGAGCGGCGGTGCTGCTGCCTGTCGCGGCCTGCTCCTCCTCGGAGGCGCCCGCCCCGGGTAAGGCGCCCCAGGCCGCCACGGCCGCGCCCAGCGAGGAGCCCACCGAGGCCCCCGAGGGCCACCCGTTCACGGGCAAGCCGTACGACGGCGGCCTGAAGCCGGTGCTCGCGGTGAAGATCGAGAACACCGCGGCGGGCAAGCCGCAGCTCGGCCTCAAGAGCGCGGACATCGTCTACATCGAGCAGGTCGAGGCGGGCCTGACCCGGCTCATGGCGATCTTCTCCTCCAAGGTGCCGGCGAAGGTGGGCCCCGTCCGCAGCGCCCGCATCTCCGACCTGCACATCACGCCGCAGTTCGGCAAGCCGGCCTTCGCCTACTCGGGCGTGCAGACCAAGATGCTGCCGTTCGTGGCCAAGGCGTCGCTGTTCGACGTCGGCGACACGCGCAACCCCGGCGCCTACTTCCGCCAGCCGGGCCGCTTCGCCCCCTACAACCTCTTCGCCAACACCAAGGACCTCCTCGGCAAGGCCCCCAAGGCGAGCAAGGCCAAGGACATCGGCTTCACCTTCGGCGACGCCCCGGCCGAGGGCGGCGTGGACAAGAAGTCGTACAGCGTCAAGTGGCCCGCGGCGCGCTTCACCTTCGCCTGGTCGGAGGAGAAGAAGCAGTGGCTGATCTGGCAGGACGGCAAGAAGGACATGGCGGCGGAGGGCGGCCAGCTCGGCGCGCCCACGGTCGTCATCCAGTACACCAAGACCGAGCGCTCGGAGTTCCACGACAAGAACCAGAGCTACACGCCGCTCGTGCACACCACGGGCAAGGGCAAGGCGATCGTGCTGCGCGACGGCAAGGCGTACAAGGCGAACTGGGAGCGGGAATCCGAGGACACCGGTACGACGTTCACCACGGAGAGCGGCGACCCGATGAACTTCGCGCCCGGCCAGGTCTGGGTGGCGCTCGCCAGCCGCAAACCCGTCATCCCCTAGCGCCTATCTGTCCAAGTATGGCGATAAATCCTGACATCTTGGCATGTCGGGGGAGGGGTCCTTCAGGACCTACCATGGGGTTGATAACTTACCGAAGCCGTGAGAGCCGTGAGGATGACCGTGTCGACCAGCACGCCTGAAAGCACCCCCGTCACCGGAACCGCCCGTGTCAAGCGTGGCATGGCCGAGATGCTCAAGGGCGGCGTCATCATGGACGTCGTCACCCCCGAGCAGGCCAAGATCGCCGAAGACGCCGGCGCGGTGGCCGTCATGGCCCTCGAGCGTGTGCCCGCCGACATCCGCGCCCAGGGCGGGGTGTCCAGGATGAGCGACCCCGACATGATCGACGGCATCATCGCGGCCGTGTCGATCCCCGTGATGGCCAAGGCCCGCATCGGCCACTTCGTCGAGGCCAGGGTCCTGCAGGCGCTCGGCGTCGACTACGTGGACGAGTCGGAGGTGCTGACCCCCGCCGACTACGCCAACCACATCGACAAGTGGCAGTTCACCGTGCCGTTCGTGTGCGGGGCCACCAACCTGGGCGAGGCCATGCGCCGCATCACCGAGGGCGCGGCCATGATCCGCTCCAAGGGCGAGGCCGGCACCGGCGACGTCTCCAACGCCGTCACCCACATGCGCACGATCCGCGCCGAGATCAAGCGCCTCACCTCGCTGCCCGAGGACGAGCTCTACGTCGCGGCCAAGGAGCTGCAGGCCCCGTACGAGCTGGTCGTCGAGGTCGCCAAGACCGGCAAGCTGCCGGTCGTGCTGTTCACCGCGGGCGGCATCGCCACCCCGGCCGACGCCGCGATGATGATGCAGCTCGGGGCCGAGGGCGTGTTCGT
Organism: Nonomuraea sp. NPDC003201; assembly: GCF_053590415.1. Classification (NCBI taxonomy): domain Bacteria; kingdom Bacillati; phylum Actinomycetota; class Actinomycetes; order Streptosporangiales; family Streptosporangiaceae; genus Nonomuraea; species Nonomuraea sp. NPDC003201. Next base: position 11,125 of record NZ_JBSFTC010000144.1, on the reverse strand, counting down.
GGGCTCGGGCATCTTCAAGTCGGGCGACCCGGCCAAGCGCGCCGCGGCCATCGTCAAGGCCACCACCTTCTACGACGACCCCGACGTCATCGCCAAGGTCTCGCGCGGGCTGGGCGAGGCCATGGTCGGCATCAACGTCGACGAGATCCCGCAGCCGCACCGCCTGGCCGAGCGCGGCTGGTAGGCGGCGCGTCGTTGCCGGTCGCCCGGCCTGACCGTGTGACATGATCACGTACGGCAGGCGGGGGCACACCACAGCGTGACGATGAAAATCGCCAGATGAGGCGGCATCCGCGAAGGATGTCGCCTTTTTGGTGTTGTGTGGCGTTCACCAAGTAGTCATGATCTTCAGTAAAGCTACCTGGCGTCCCCCTCACCCTTGATCGTCACAGGAGCGTCTCGTGTCCAAGCTGAACCGCCGGCACTTTCTGGTCACAGGGTTAGCGGCGGGCGCCGCCGTGACCATCCCCGCGACCACCGCCTTCGCCGATCCCGGCACCGATCCCGACGTCGCGGCGGCTTCGCGCGAGCTGCGTACCGACCCCTTCACGCTCGGCGTCGCCTCCGGCGACCCGGACCACGAGGGCTTCGTCCTGTGGACCAGGCTCGCCCAGGAGCCGCTGGCCGAGGACGGGTTCGGCGGCATGCCGCAGCGGCCGTTCCCGGTGCAGTGGCAGGTGTACGCCGACGAGAACTGCCGCCGCGTCGTCCGCTCCGGCGTGAGCGTGGCCACGCCCGAGTGGGGCCACAGCGTGCACGTCGAGGTCGACCGGCTGGGCTCCGACCGCGAGTACTGGTACCGCTTCCGCGTGGGCAAGTACGTCTCGCCGGTCGGGCGTGCCCGCACCGCGCCGCACCCGCTCTCGTACGGGAGCTCGCTGGCCATGGCGTTCGTCTCGTGCGCCCAGTACGAGCACGGCTACTTCACCTCGTACCGCAGGCTGGCCGAGGACAACCCGGACCTCGTCCTGCACCTGGGCGACTACCAGTACGAGTACACCAAGGACACCTACACCATCCCCGGCGGCAACGTCCGCGACCACGAGGGCCCCGAGACCGAGACCCTGGCCGACTACCGCCAGCGCCACGCCCAGTACAAGGCCGACCCCGACCTTCAGGCCGCGCACGCCGCCGCGCCGTGGCTGGTGGTGTGGGACGACCACGAGGTCGACAACAACTGGGCCGACGAGATCCCCGAGAAGCCCGAGGTCCCCCAGCCGAACTTCCTGGCCAGGCGCGAGGCCGCCTTCCGCGCCTACTACGAGAACATGCCGCTGCGCCGCACCTCCATCCCGCGCGGCATCGACATGCAGCTCTACCGGCGGATCCGGTGGGGGCGGATGGCCATGTTCCACATGCTCGACACCCGCCAGTACCGCGACGACCAGGGCTGCGGCGACGGCTACCGCGACTGCCCGGCCGCCGTGGACCCGGCGCGCTCGATCACGGGCAACGAGCAGGAATCCTGGCTGCTGGACGGCTTCCACCACTCCCGCGCGCAGTGGGACATCATCGGCCAGCAGGTCTTCTTCGCCCAGCGCGACAACAACGCCGGCCCCGCCAAGATCACCAGCCAGGACGCCTGGGACGGCTACGTCGCCTCCCGGCAGCGCATCACCCAGGGCTGGGTGGACGCCAAGGTGCGCAACGCCGTCGTGCTGACCGGCGACGTGCACGCCCACTGGGCCAGCGACCTCAAGCTGAACTACGACGACCCGACCGGGCCGTCGGTGGGCTCCGAGCTGGTGGCCACCTCGATCTCGACGGGCGGCAACGGGGCGGACTCCGACCCGTCCACGCACCCGTTCCTGGCGATCAACCCGCACCTGAAGTTCTACAACAACCAGCGCGGTTACGTGCTGACGAAGATCGAGCGGGACCAGATGACCGCGGACTTCAGGGTGGTGCCGAAGGTGCAGACCCCGGGGGCCGAGGTCTACACGCGGGCCACGTTCGTCGTGGAGGACCGGGTGCCGGGGGTGCAGCAGACGTACCTGCGGCCGCTCGACCCGACGCTGCGCGCCCAGCAGCAGCTGACCGTGGAGGAGACGGTCCGCCTGGAGACCGAGCGTCCCTGACGACAGCCCCGGAGAGCGGCACCCCGGCTCGGGGTGCCGCTTTTCTCTTGCCGGAATATTAGCCAGACTAAGTTAGTTGGGCTAAGCATGAGGGACGACCCCACCCGCCTGGCCGAGCAGGTCTCCACGGTGCTGCGCCACCTGGTCCTCCTGCTCAGGCGCACCGTCGCCGGCCAACCCGTCACCAGCCAGCAGTACGCCGTGCTCGGCTCGCTCGAACCCGGCCCGCGCCGCATGACCGAGCTGGCCGAGGAGCACGCCGTCCAGCTGCCCACCATGACCGTGCAGATCAACCGCCTGGAGGACGCCGGCCTGGTGGCGCGCGGCTCCGACCCGGCCGACGCCCGCGTCAGGACGGTCGAGCTGACCGGTGAGGGCCGCGACCGGCTGCTCGCCGTGCGGCGGGCCAGGATCGCCCACCTCAGCCAGGAGCTGGCCGCGCTCACCGACGACGAGCGCGCCACGCTGGCGGCCGCGCTGCCCGTCCTGGCCAAGCTCGGCCGCAACCCCCGATAAAGCCCGGTAAAGGAGCCCCATGCAATCCGGCGGCGGAATTCTGCGCCAGCCCACGTCCGTCTGGGCCACCGCGTTCGCCGCGGTCGTGGCCTTCATGGGCATCGGCCTCGTGGACCCCATCCTCCCCTCCATCGCCCAAGGTCTGAAGGCCACCCCCAGCCAGGTGTCGCTGCTGTTCACCAGCTACTTCCTGGTGACGGCGGTGGCGATGCTGATCACCGGCTGGGTCTCCAGCCGCATCGGCGGCAAGCGGACGCTGCTGGCCGGGCTCGCGCTCGTCATCGTCTTCGCCGCGCTCGCCGGCACCTCCACCAGCGTCGGCGAGCTCGTCGGCTTCCGCGCGGGCTGGGGCCTGGGCAACGCGCTGTTCGTGGCCACCGCGCTGGCCGTCATCGTGGGCGCGGCCAGCGGCGGCGCGGAGGCCGCGATCATCCTGTACGAGGCCGCGCTCGGCCTGGGCATCTCCGCCGGCCCGCTGGTGGGCGCCCTGCTCGGCGACTGGAACTGGCGGGCCCCGTTCTTCGGCACCGCCACCCTCATGGCAGTCGGCTTCGTCCTGATCGTCACCCTGCTCAGGGCCACCCCCAAGCCCGCGGCCAGGACCAGCCTCGCCGCCCCGATCAAGGCGCTCGCCCACGGCGGCCTGTCCACCACGGCCTTCACCGCGCTCTTCTACAACTTCGCGTTCTTCACCGTGCTGGCCTTCACCCCGTTCATCCTCCACATGTCCCCGTACGGCATCGGCGCCGTCTTCTTCGGGTGGGGCGTCTGCGTGGCGCTGGCCTCGGTGTTCGGCGCGCCTCCGCTGCAGCGCAAGATCGGCTCGGTGAACGTGCTGCACCTGGCGCTGGCGCTGCTGGCCGTGTTCCAGATCGGCATCGCGCTGTCCGGGCACGTCGGGATCATCCTGTTCACCGTGCTGTCCGGCATCCCCATCGGCCTCAACAACACCGTCTTCACCGAGTCGGCCATGGAGGTCTCCGACGCGCCCAGGCCCGTCGCCTCCGCGGGCTACAACTTCGTGCGCTGGATGGGCGGCGCGCTGGCCCCGTTCATCGCGACCAAGCTGGGGGAGGAGATCGGCGTCGCCGTCCCGTACGCGCTGGGCGCCGCCTGCTGCCTCGTCGGCATGGCCATCCTCTACCTCCGGCGCCACCACCTGCGCGTCCTGAGCCGGGTGGACGCCGACCACACGCTCCAGGACGCCGTGGCTCCCGCTGGTTGATAATTTCCCCACATGGTGGGACCTGTCCTGTTACTCGTGGCCGGATTGCTCACGGCGCCCCCGAGAGCCGAGCTGTCCGTGATGACCTGGAACGTCTGCGCGGGCACCAACTCGGCGTGCCCCCTCTACCGCGCGGGCGCGCTCGAACTGGCGCAGAGCATCGGCGGGTACGCGATCAAGAACGGCCCTCCTGACGTGATCTTCCTGCAGGAGTTCTGCACGGGCGCGGCCGGCACGCTCGAACTCTGGCTGGAGCAGCGCACCGGACGGAACTGGACCATCGGCTCATGGGGGCTGACCTCCCACGACGGCACCCCGTACGCCTGCCACCCCGACCGCCTCGGCCGCCCGCGCGGCGCCCAGAGCATCGCGGTCGCCGTGGCGGGCGACGCCGCCACCTTCGAGGCCCACCCGCTGCCCGCCCCGCCCTGGTATGTCACGCGGGCCGTCCTCTGCGCCACCGTCCCCGCCAGGAAGGTGCGCGCCTGCGGCACCCACCTGTCCTCGGGCCGGGCCGACGACGACCGCCAACCGGGCGCCCCCTACCGGACCAGGCAGATCAGGCGGCTGCTAGAGATCGCGGCCGAGCCGGGACACCGCACGATCCTCGGCGGAGACCTCAACGTGGCGCCCCCGGACAGCGGATACGGCAGCGCCGCCGGCCGCCGGGCCGTCGCTCCGCTCTACCGCGCGTACGAGGAATGCGACCAGCGCGGCACGCGGCGCACCGGGCGGTGGACCAGGGAGGGTAAAAAACTCGATTACCTGTTCGCGCCCGAAGGCACGGTCCGGAGCTGCCGCGTCGGGCGGGACATGACGCTGTCCGACCACAAGCCCGTCCACGTCAAAGTGGCCCTCTAGGAAGATCCCAGGCCATCCTGGTGTTGAATTGTCGGAACCCGCACCCAGACGGAAGGATCGACTGTGCCCACGATCGGTGTACTCGCTCTCCAGGGAGACGTGCGCGAGCATGCGCGCATGCTTCAGGAGGCAGGAGCGTCGGCCACCGCCGTGCGCCGACCGGCCGAGCTGGACGCGGTCGACGGCCTGGTCATCCCCGGTGGGGAGTCGACCACCATGTGGAAGCTCGCCGAGACCTTCGACATGCTGGAGCCGCTGCGGATGCGGATCAAGGAAGGCATGCCCGCCTACGGGTCGTGCGCCGGCATGATCATGCTGGCCGACAGGATCGAGGACGGCGTCGCCGGACAGCAGACGATCGGCGGCATCGACATGGTGGTCAGGCGCAACGCGTTCGGCCGCCAGGTCGACTCCTTCGAGTCCGACCTGGACTTCGCGGGGGAGCGGGTGCACGCGGTGTTCATCCGCGCTCCCTGGGTCGAATCCATCGGCGGCGACGTCGAAGTGCTGGGCAGGTGCGAGCCTGGGGATAGGATCGTCGCGGTCCGTCAAGGGCCGTTGCTCGCGACGTCGTTTCACCCCGAGCTGACCGGGGACGCGCGCGTGCACCGTTACTTCGTAGACATGGTGAGGGAGCTCTAGGTAATGTCCGGCCACTCCAAATGGGCGACGACGAAGCACAAGAAGGCCGCGCTCGACGCCAAGCGCGGCAAGCTGTTCGCGAAGCTCATCAAGAACATCGAGGTGGCGGCACGGACCGGTGGCCCCGACCCGGACGCCAACCCCACTCTCTTCGACGCCATCTTCAAGGCGAAGAAGAACTCCGTGCCCAACGACAACATCGAGCGCGCCCGCAAGCGCGGCGGCGGCCTCGAAGCCGGTGGCGCCGACTGGCAGACCATCATGTACGAGGGTTACGCGCCCGGCGGCGTCGCGGTGCTCATCGAGTGCCTCACCGACAACCGCAACCGCGCCGCCTCCGAGGTCCGCGTCGCGCTGACCCGCAACGGCGGCTCGCTGGCCGACCCCGGGTCCGTCTCCTACATGTTCAACCGCAAGGGCGTCGTGATCGTGCCCAAGCAGGACGGGCTCGACGAGGACACCGTGCTCATGGCCGTCCTCGACGCGGGCGCCGAGGAGGTCAACGACCTGGGCGAGTCGTTCGAGGTCGTCTCCGAGGCCGGTGACCTGGTGCCGGTCCGCAAGGCGCTGCAGGAGGCCGGGCTCGACTACGACTCGGCCGAGTCGAGCTTCCTGCCGACGATGAGCGTGCCGCTCGATGAGGAGGGCGCCAAGAAGGTGTTCCGCCTCATCGACGCGCTGGAGGACAGCGACGACGTCCAGAACGTCTTCGCCAACTTCGACGTGCCGGACGACGTTCTGGCGGCGCTGGACTAGCAGTCGCACGACGTAAGGGCTCGGCCACGCCGGGCCCTTACCCATGCGTGCCCGCCCCGTCCGGCGCTCCGGGGCTTTCTTCGGCGCGGGTGGGTTCCGGGGCTTTCTTCGGGTGCGAGAAAAGGCGGGGCAGCGTAGGGTCGGGCGACGTGACTTCCCCCACCCCTCCACAGGCTCCCTCTCCGGCGCTCGGCTGGCTGCTGGCCGTGCCCGCGCTGCTCGGCACGCTGATCTCGCTCGTCCTGCCCACGGCCCAGACGATCTGGCTCAGCCTGCAGAGGGGCGGCGTCCTGCGCGAGAGCACGTACGTGGGGTTCGCCAACTACGGCAGGCTGCTGGGCGACGGCGAGTTCTGGCGGGCGGCGTGGTTCACGCTGTCGCTGGTCGCGATGCCGTTGCTGGTGGCCGTGGTGGTGGCGCCGCTGCTGGCGGTGGCGCTCGACCGGGCGGGCACGTGGCCGCGGAGGGCGGGGCGGATCGCGCTGTCGCTGGCGATCGTCACGTTCTCGCCGGTGGGGGTGGCGGCGGCCTGGATGCGCGGGCTGGCGCCGGACGCGCCGGGTCTGGCGGGGCTGGCCGAAGGGTTGCGCGATCCCGCGACCGCGCCTGGAACGCTCCGGCTGATCGTCGCGGCCGGCACGTTCGGGGTGGTGTGCGCGCTGGCGGTCATGGCGTTCCTGCCCGCCCTGCGCGCCGGCTCCGTCCCGCGGGGCTTCTCCGGGGTGCAGGACTTTTCCGGGCCGTCTCGCGGTGGTGTGGGGCCCGCGATGCTCGTGGTGGGGGTGCTCGTCGCGATCGCCACGGTCGCGGTGGGGCTCCAGACGTTCTCCTTCGGCCTCGTGCTCACCCGGGGCGGCCCTGAGCGCTCCACAGAGACGCTCGCAGGGCTGGAGTACGACTCCGCCTTCCGGATGGCCGAGTTCGGCCCTGGCGCGTCCGTTGCGACCCTCACGGGGGTGATCCTCGGCGTGCTGGGCATCGTCGCGACGGTCGTCGTGGCGGCCTCCCGGCTGAGCGTCACGCTGACCCCGCGTACCGCGCCTGAGCCGGCGGCGGCCGTGCCGACCTCACCTGTGGCCCCTGCGGGAGTGCCGACCGCCCCTGCGGCGGGGCCTGCGGTCGCTCCTGTGGCGGGACCGGTAGTGGCGCCGGGCGCGGTCGCTGGACGTGGTGCCGGATCCGTCGGCACGGCCGTCGGGATCGTGGCGCTGGTGGTCTTCCTCGCCGTCGCGCTCGTGTGCGCCTGGCCGTGGATCGACGGCGTGCTCGCCTCGCCCGCCTCCGAGGCGGGTTCCCTGCGTTCCCAGGTGAACACGTGGGTGCCGGCGATCGGCGGAGCGGTCGTCTCGGTGGGCGTCGCCTACCTGGCCGCGCTCGGGATCGGCGGCCTGCGACCGCTGGGGCGCGGGAGCGAGTGGCTGCTGCTGGTGTTCGCGCCGTGGCTGTTCGTCGGCACCGGGCCCCTCGGCGTCGCCAACTGGCAGAACATGCGCAACATGGGCCTCATCGACTCCTTCCTGGCCCTCGTCCCGCCCCTCCTCGTCAGCGTCCCGGCCCTGCTCGTGCTCACGCTCCTGTGCAAGGGGCTGGCCGAGCGCACCGACAAGGACTTCTTCGGCGGCGTGTTCCTCCCGTCGCTCCCCATGGCGGGCGTCCTCGCCGGGGCCGTCGCCCTGATGAACGCCCAGGACCTGCTCTGGCCGCTGCTGGTCGCCCAGAAGCCGACGTTGTTCACCGCGCCGGTGGCGCAGATGGCCCAGCTCGGCTCCTTCGCCGCGGCGAAGCCCGACGTCGGCGCCGCCACGCCGCTGCTCGTCGTCGCCGTCGCGCTGGTCGCCGTCGTGGCCGCCCAGCTGCTCTACCTCGACAGGCTCGCCATCACCACGAACGGCTCGCGGGCGCGCACCGCCGCAGCGTAGGCGCGGCACCCCGCCGCCCAAAGTGGACCGGCGGCGCGGCCCGCCATAGGTTGGATCCTCGTGGAGATTCGCAACCTGATCGCTGAAGACCTCGACGACGTTCTTGACCTGCGCAGGCGCTCTTTCGGGCCGCTGCCCCCCGGCGACAACGAGAAGTGGCGCCGGGCGGTGCTCCCGGCCCTCGGCGAAGGCCGCTATCTGGGCGCGTTCGACGGCTCCAGGCTCGCCGGGGCCGCGCGGCTGCGCCGGTTCACGCAGTGGTGGCACGGCAGGCCGCAGCCGATGGCGGGCGTCGCGGGCGTCACCGTCAATCCCGAGGACCGTGGCCGTGGTGTCGGCAGCCTGCTCATGCGAGCCGTCGTGGAACGGGCCGCCTCCCTCGGCGACGCGGTCTCCGCGCTTTTTCCGGCCACCACGCCGATCTACCGCTCGATCGGCTACGAGCACGCCGGAGGCCAGTACAAGGTGCGGCTCCCGGCCGAGGCGCTGCGCCAGATCCGGCCGTCCGGGCAGGTCAAGCTGCGCAGGATGGGCTCGGACGACGCGGGCGAGGTCGTCTCCCTGCTGCACCGCGTCCACTCGGCCACCCGCGCCAGCGGCCCCATCTCCTGGGACGAGGGCACCTGGGCCCTGTGGCTGGAGAACAAGGACGACTTCCTCTACCTGGCCGAGGACGGCTTCGTCGTCTACCGGTGGCGGGGCGACGACATGCAGGTGGAGAACCTGGTCGCCGGGTCGGCGGAGACCGCCCGGGCATTGTGGTCACTGGTCGGCAGCGCGTCCTCCGTCGCCCGCCATGTCGTCGCCGCCGTGGCTCCGGACGACCCGGTGCTGTGGATGCTGCGGGAGCGGTCCAACGAGGAGGTGCGGCAGGCGCGGTGGATGTTCAGGGTGCTGGACGTGGCCGCCGCGGTCGAGCGGCGGGGCTATCCGGCGAACGTGAGCTGTGAGGCCGTGGTGACCGTGCACGATCCGTTGTGTGGCGGGGGGTCGTGGCGGCTGGAGGTCGCGGGCGGGTCCGGTGCGGTGACGCCTGTCGAGGAGTCCGGAGTCACGCTCTCGGTGAACGGGTTCTCGGCGTTGTACGCGGGGGTGCCGACGTCGACGCTGCGGTTGAGCGGGCTGATGTCCGGTGACGACCGGTACGACGAGGCGCTCGACGCGGCTTTCGCCGCCCGGCCGTACATGCTGGACTACTTCTGATCGGAGGCGCGCCAGCGGCTCCTTCCCCGGCGTGCGGGCGTTTACCGATGCGTGGGCGCCCCGGCCGGGGTAAAGTCTCGTGCCGAACAGGTGTTCGGCGACGGGAGGGCGGGCCGGTGCGGGTGATGGGCGTCGATCCGGGGCTGACCCGGTGCGGCCTGGGCGCTGTCGAGGGGCGGCCGGGCGCGCCGCTGACGCTCGTGGCCGTCGGGGTGGTGCGCACCGGGGCCGACGAGGAGCTCGGCGCGCGGCTCGTCGGCATCGAGGCCGGCATCGAGCAGTGGCTCGACGACATACGGCCCGACGCGGTGGCGGTCGAGCGCGTCTTCAGCCAGCACAACGTACGCACCGTCATGGGCACCGCGCAGGCGGCCGGGATCGCCGTGCTGTGCGCGGCCAGGCGCGGGCTTCCCGTGGCGCTGCACACGCCGTCCGAGGTCAAGGCGGCCATCACCGGCAGCGGCACCGCCGACAAGAAGCAGATCGGCGCCATGGTCACCCGGCTGCTGCGCCTGAGCGAGATGCCCAAGCCCGCCGACGCGGCCGACGCGCTGGCCCTGGCGATCTGCCACGTGTGGCGCGGCGGCGCCCAGCACCGCCTCGCCGCCGCCCTCGCCAAGGCCACCAGGAAGGACACCAGGCCGTGATCATCCGCCTCGGGGGCTCTGGCGGCTCTGAGGACTTTGGGAGCCCTGAGGGCTTTGGGGGCTCTGGCGGCTCTGGGGACCGCGCGCCGCGTGGCCGGTCCGCGCGCCCGCGGCGTGTCGTCCGTGATCATGCGGGAGGATGTCGGGCTGTGACCCTCGCCGGTGGCGTGCGGGCCCCGGCGGCGTGGAAGGATGGTGGGCTGTGATCGCGTCGGTGTCGGGCAAGGTGGCCGCGATCGCTCCCGACGGAGCCGTGATCGAGGTCGGTGGTGTCGGCATCCTCACCCACTGCACTCCGGGCACGCTCGCCACGCTGCGGGTCGGGGAGGGCGCGCGCCTGGCCACGTCGCTGGTGGTGCGGGAGGAGTCGCTCACGCTCTACGGGTTCGCCACGGACGACGAGCGGGCCGTGTTCGAGCTGCTGCAGACGGCCAGCGGGGTCGGGCCCAAGCTGGCGCTGGCGATGCTCGCCGTCCACACGCCCAACGCGCTGCGCGTCGCCGTGGCCAGCGCGGACCTCAAGGCGCTCACGCAGGTCCCGGGGATCGGGCAGAAGGGGGCGCAGCGGATCGTGCTGGAGCTGAAGGACCGGCTCGGCACGCCGGAGGAGGCGGTCAACGCCGCGCTCAACGGGGAGCGGCGCGTGGCGGCGTGGCGCGATCAGGTCCACTCGGGGCTGGTGGGGCTGGGCTACTCCAGCAAGGACGCCGACGAGGCCGTCGCCGTCGTGGAGCCGGTCGCCGACGCCGACCTCGCCGCCGGACGCCGTCCCCAGGTCGCCGCGCTTTTGAAGGCCGCCCTGCAATCCCTGAGCGTCCGATGACCCGCCGTCCCGTCCGTCCGCGCGCCGCGCTCTTTCGCGCGAAGGTGACCGCGCATGCCGCTCTGGCCGAGGTGACCGCGTGTGCGGCACGCGCCAGGGTGACCGCTCGTGCCGCTCTGGCCGAAGTGACGGCGCGTGCCGCGCTCGCCAGGGTGACCGCTCGTGCCGCGCTCGCCAGGGTGACGGCGCGCGCCGCGGTCAAGCCCGGTTTTTACGGCGGGGCCAAGGTAACCGCACGCGCCGACGCCGGTTTCCGTCTGTCATGGCCGGTCGTGAAGGCTCACGGGCTGCTCGCCGTGACGAGCGAGTCGCAGGCCCGGCACCGTGGCCCGGCCGGTCGCCGACCGCATTGCGCCGGTCTCCACCGCACCACGTCCCGCCGTCGCGGCGCGGTGGGCTCCGGCCGCGCGCCGGGAGCGCCCGTCGCGGTGCCGTCGCACCGTCCGGGCTCCGGC
>NZ_JBSFTC010000143.1:0-27998 GCF_053590415.1 Nonomuraea sp. NPDC003201 | reverse complement strand
CTGGCCCGGGCTCACCTTGGGGGCAGAGGACGGGCGGCCGCCGGTTGTGCCTGGGCGGACGAGCGTTTTTCGGGAGCGGGAAACATCGACGCCTGGGCGGAGAGCGTTTTTCAGGAACGGGAAACGTCGACGCCTCGGCAGACGAGCGCACGACGGGACCCGGAAGGGCCGCCTCCCACACGAGGGCCGCCCGGACGCGTGTCCGGGCGGCTCCGCAGGTCAGCGGTCAGCGCTCATCGTTGCGGCGGCGCCAGCGCTCTTCCATGCGCTCCATGAACGTCCCCCGGCGCGGCCGACGGGCCTGCTTGCCCGGAGGAGGGGCCGAGCCCGAGGCGGGCGCGGAGTCACCGAACCCGTTCATGCGTTTCCAACTGGACAGGCCCCACAGACACGCGGCGAGCATGACCACGAAACCGCCGACGCCGAGAGGGATCAGGGCACTGCCACTCATCACCACGCCGACCATCATGATGACGACGCCGAGAGCAAAGCCGATGGAGGCCTTGATCAGACGACGCTTGTAATGGCTGCGCGGGTCACTGATCCTTACGGTGTTGGCCCACTTCGGGTCCTCGGCGTAGAGGGCCTGCTCGATCTGGTCGAGCAAGCGCTGCTCGTGCTCAGAGAGCGGCACGGCGCCTCCCAAGGACAGCCCCAGGACGGGGAAGACGGCAACGGACGACACGGGGTGTCCGAACCTCGCGGTCGGTTATCCCCAGAATACGAGGCTGTAGACGTAGGCGAAAGCAAACGTCCAACGCAGACCAAACCGGAGGTGTCGTCATGGCTCCATTGTGGCCCATCTCGCCCCCCTTCCCCCAAAATCGCGACACCGATGCCCCATAAAAATCCGGACATCTGCGTCATGTCTCTACATCATCAAGCTTGCCACGTACGAGCGATGCTGGGAGCACCGCATCGGGACCGAATCGCCGGATCGCCTTGTCCATGGCCTGTTCGGCCTCGCGCCAGCCGGTCTCCCGCTCTCCGATGCCGAGTTGGTGGGTGGCCTCGCCCGCGGGGCGCAGGTTTTCCATCCTGACGCCGACCAGGCGCAGCCGCACGCGCTGGAGGCCCGCCGCCTCGAACAGCTCGCAGGCTGTGGCATAGATCACCTGGGCCACGTCGGTCGCCTCGCGCAGTGTGCGCGAGCGGTTGATCGTCGTGAAATCAGCGCGGCGGAGCTTCACACTTACAGTCCTTCCCACGTGTCCGCCCTTACGCATCCTGGCGGCCACCCGCTCGGAAAGACGCAGCAACTCCCGCTTGATCACCTCTGGATCGTCCACGTCGGCCGCGAACGTCTCCTCGTTGCCGATGCTCTTGTCGGGCACGTGGGCGCTCACCGCCCGCTCGTCACGGCCCCAGGCCAGCGCCGCCAGGTGGCCGCCCACGGCCTGTCCGAGCTCGCGCTGGAGGGTGGCGGGCGGCACCCTGGCCAGGTCGCCGACCGTGCGGATGCCCAGGCGTACGAGAGACTGCTCGGTGCGCTCGCCGACGCCCCACAGCGCCGAGACCGGCAGCGGGTGGAGGAAGTCGACGACCTGGTCGGCGGGCACCACCAGCAGCCCGTCGGGCTTGCACTGCTTGCTGGCCAGCTTCGCCACGAACTTGCTGCTCGCCACGCCGACCGAGCACGTGATGCCGTAGCGGTCGAGGACCTGCTCCCTGATCATGGCGGCGATGACGGCGGGCGGGCCGAGCCGGCGCCTGGCGCCGCCGACGTCGAGGAACGCCTCGTCGGACGCGATGGGCTCGACCATCGGGGTGATCGTGTGGAAGATCTCCATGACGCCCTTGGAGACCTCGGAGTATTTGCCGTGGCTGGGCGGGATGATCGTGGCCTGCGGGCAGAGCCGGCGCGCCCTGCTCATCGGCATGGCGGAGTGCACGCCGTGGGCCCTGGCCTCGTACGTGGCGCTGAGCACGACGCCGCGCCCCGCGGGCGAGCCCACGATCACCGGGCGGCCGCGCAGCTCGGGACGCTCGAGCAGCTCGACGCTGGCGAAGAAGGCGTCCATGTCGACGTGCAGGATCGGGCAGCCGCTGTCGTCGGCCCCGGTGCGTGGAGCGGGGCCGATGCCGGTGATCTGCTTGCGAGACACGCCGCCGATTCTATCCGAACATGCGTTCTATACCCAGTGCCGGCGCCTCACGACCTGTGCGCGAGCACGTGCAGCTGAGTAGCGATGTCGCGCAGCACGGGGTGGGTGGCGGCGACCTGCTCGAGGGCGACGAGCGCCTCGGCGGCGCCGGGCTCCCCGTCGACGAGCCTGCTCGGGACCAGGTCGGCGAAGACCCGCACGCCGTGGACGGCGCCGACGGCGAACCCGGTCGCGGCCAGCAGCTCGGAGAGCGTCTCGGCGTCGAAGCGCCTCGGGGTGGGGTCGCGGTCGCCCCAGGTGCCCCGCGGGTCGTCGAGCACGGCCCGCGCCTCGTCGAACTGGCCCGCGAGCGCCCGGTGGATGGCGCTGCCGACGGGGTTGGCGGTCAGCACGCTCACCGCGCCGCCCCTGCGCAGCACGCCCGCGACGGCGGTCAGCGCGCTGATCGGGTCTTCGACGTATTCGAGCACGCTGTGGCAGAGCACCAGATCGGCGCTGTCGCGGCTGAGCAGCTCGCCCAGGTCGGCGGCGTCGCCCTGCAGGGACCGCACGCGCACGCCCTTCTCCTTGGCGCGGCGCTCGAGCGCGGCCAGCGAGTCGGGGCTCGGATCCACGACGGTCACGGCGTGGCCCAGCGCCGCCAGCGGCACGGCGAACCCGCCGGTGCCGCCCCCGGCATCGACGATGTCGAGCCCCTCCCGGCCGGTCGCCGCCGTCCGTTCGGCCAGCGCGGACCGCAACGCGTCCCAGACGACGGCGGTCCGCACCGCCGGGGTCCTCGTGACGCCTTCAGCACGCAACGTCGGCTCGCCTCCCTCTCCCCTCGCGACGGCCCGCGCTCCGGGCCCTCGCGATCACGCACATCTTGAACTGCGCTTCTCCGCGGTCGGGCCCCAGCCTACGCCGTGCGCCGGTCCCCCGCTCGCCGTCACCGGCACCGCCCGCTCCGGGTCGCGCACGCCGCCCCGGGCGCGTCGCGTTCGGTGATCGCCGTCGGTGATCGCCGTCGGTGATCGCCGTCGACGTCCGAGCGGCGGGGTCAGGTGGCGAGGTCAGGACGCGGGGTCAGGTCGTGGGGTCAGGTCGTGGGGTCAGGTTGTGGGGTCAGGTGTCGGAGCCGGCGGTCGGCCGCTTGGGCGCCCGCAGCCGCCACGCGTCGGTCAGCAGTTCGCCCATCTCCTCGGCCTCGACGACCCCGAGCCGCACCAGCACGGCGGCGGACCCGTCGTAGTGCGGGGTCGTGAAGAACGCGGCCGGTTCGGCCGCGATCAGCCCCGCCTTCTCCTCCACGGAGCCCACCGGCAGCACCAGCACGTCGCCCTCCTCACGCACCCGGGCGAACCACTTGCCGCGGACGTAGAAGGCGGGCGTGCCGTACATGGTCTTCTCGACGGTCCCGGGCAGCGCCAAGGCGAGCCGGCGTACGTCGTCCTCGGTCACCATGCCCACACGATACGCACCGCCGGGCGAGCGGCAAGGGGCGCGTCGCGGCTGGTGACGCGCCACTTGTCCGCACGCCCCCTGGCCACACGTCAGGCTTGCGCGCATAGGCGCCCGGCCGTGTGACGACGCACGGCCCTCGTCTCGGCGAGCCGTGCGGGCAGGCGTCGTGTTGTGTCTTCGGTTGGAAGGTACGCCTTGTTGCTTTGGAAAGGTACGCCTTGTTGCTTTGGAACGTACCCCGAACTCGGCCTTTTGACGGTGTCTAAAGGGTGAGGCTTGGCTTGAGCTGCTTGAAGCGGGCCAGCAGCCCGTTCACGAACTGCGGCGACTCGTCCGTGGACAGCTCACCCGCCAGGTGCACCCACTCGCTGATCACCACGCCCTCGGGCACGCCGGGAATCCAGAGCAGCTCGTACGTGCCCCCGCGCAGCAGGTTGCGGTCGACGGCGGGCATCCGGTCGAGGGTCCAGCCCTCGGCGTAGGTGGTGATCAGCTCGTCGATGCGCGCGTGGTGTCTGGCGACGCCCTCGACGATGGTCGAGGTGTATTCGTTCACCGGGGGCTCCTGCCGCTCCACGCGTTCGGCGAGGATCTTCAGCGGATCCTCGCTGCGCAGCTCGGCCTCGAAGAGGATGTCAAGCGCCCGCCGGCGTGCTTTGCCGCGTGCCGACACCTCAGGCCCGGCCGAGGTATTCGCCGCTGCGGGTGTCGACCTTGACCTTCTCGCCGGTGGTGATGAACAGCGGCACCTTGATCTCGGCGCCGGTCTCCAGCGTGGCGGGCTTGGTGCCGCCGGTGGAGCGGTCGCCCTGCAGGCCGGGCTCGGTGTTGGCGATGGTCAGCTCGACCGCGGCGGGCAGGTCGACGTAGAGGGCCGAGCCCTCGTTGAACGCGACCGTGGCCAGAGTGTTCTCCAGCATGTAGTTGGCGGCCGTGCCGACGGTGTTGTTGGGCACGTTGACCATGTCATAGGTCTCGGTGTCCATGAACACGAAGTCGTCGCCGTCCTTGTAGGAGTACTGCATCTCGCGCTTGTCGACGTTGGCCACGTCGACCTTCACGCCGGCGTTGAAGGTCTTGTCGACGACCTTGCCGGAGAGGACGTTCTTGAGCTTGGTGCGCACGAACGCGCCACCCTTGCCCGGCTTGACGTGCTGGAACTCGACCACGGCCCAGAGCTCACCGCCCTCGAGCTTCAGCACCATGCCGTTCTTGAGGTCGTTGGTCGTCGCCACTCGTTCTTCTCCCGCGTGCGGCCGCTCTAAAGGACGAGCAGCTCCTTGGTCGTCTTCGTGAAAAGTTCCGGCCCGCCCTCACGTGTCACCAGGGTGTCCTCGATGCGAACCCCGCCCCGGCCCGGGAGATAGACCCCAGGCTCGACGGTGATCGGAACTCGATCCTCTAGTCTACCGGTCCGCGAGGGGCCGAGGAACGGCTCCTCGTGGATCTCCAGGCCGACTCCGTGTCCCAGCCCGTGCCGGAAGCGGCTCCCGTACCCCGCGTCCTCGATGACGGTACGGGCCGCCGCGTCCACCTCCCTGGCCCCCGCGCCCGGCGCGAGCGCGTGCCTGCCGGCCCGCTGCGCCTCGGCGACCAGGGCGTAGATCTCGCGCTGCCAGTCCGTCGGCGGGCCCAGGCAGACCGTCCTGGTCATGTCGGCGTGGTAACCCTGGTAGCGGGCGCCGAAGTCGATCGTGACCAGGTCGCCGGCGCGCAACTCCCTGCCGGAGGGGGCGTGGTGCGGGATCGCGCCGTTCTCGCCGGCGGCCACGATCGTGTCGAACGCGGGCTTGTCGGCGCCCAGCTCGGTCATGCGGTTGTCGAGCAGGCGGGCGAGGTCGCGCTCGGTGATCCCCGGGACGATTTTCCCCGAAATATCGGCAAATGCCTGGTCGGTGATCTCGCAGGCCGTACGGAGGAGCTCCAGCTCGCCCTCGTCCTTCACCGCCCGCAGCAGCTCCACCACCGGCTCCAGCGGCACCAGCCCCTCGCCCAGGCGCCGGTACGTGGCCACGCTCATCCACGCCGCCTCGATCCCGGCCCCCGGCTCCACCAGCGCGCTCTCCACGTCGTACGCCTCGACCGACGGCACGTCCAGCGTCCGGGCCACCTCGATGTAGCGGTTGTCGGTCGCCAGCAGCGCCGTGCCGTCGGCCCTGACCAGGACGGCGGCGTTCGAGCTGACCAGCCCGGTGAGGTAGCGGACGTTCACGGGCGAGGTGACGAGCAGGGCGGTCACCTCACGGGCGGGCAGCAACCCGGCGAGGCGGGCCCGGCGGGCCACGTAGTCGACGCTCATGGCGCCAATGTACGTGTTCCGCCCCTGGCGTCACTATCGCCCGCCACCTGGCCGAGCCTGCCTGGAGCTCCTAGTCGTCGGGCAGCCGCCAGTCGTTCAGAACCTGAGCCGCCGGCCCGGCCCCGCCCATGTCGCCCTTCTCCTGCGCCCGCCTCAGGTCGTGGTAGACGCCGGCGATCTGGTCGATCCCCGAGTCGATGCGGCCCTCCTCGAACTTCCTGGCGGCCTTCCTGATCTTGTCGCGGGCCTTGCCGGCGACCTTGGGGTCGATCGCGCCCATGGCCTGCTGGGCCATCAGCGCCTTGTCGAACTCCGACAGCCACTTGCGCCAGCCGCCCGGCGGGATCGCCTCGCCCAGGGTGGCCTTGGGCTGGACCGTCTCGCGCAGCGAGGTCGGTCCCAGGGTGCTCACCAGGCCGGGCGTGGCGTCCGGCGTGGGCTCCTCGGGGAGGAGCGTGGTCGGCAGCGTGCTCGGCAGCGTGGTCGGTTCGGCGGTCGGGGTGGAGGCCGTCAGCGGCTCCTCCTTCCTCGCGCCCGCCCACATCACCATGACGACGGTCACCACCGCGATGACCACCACGGCGGCGCCGAGCTGGAGGATGAGCTTGCGGTTCGAGGCCGGGGCGGGCTCGAGGTCGCCCGCCTGGTAGACGGCGGTGTCACCGGCCCTCGGAGGAGGCCCGCCGTGCCCGGGGGCCTGGAAGACCTCGGTCGATCCGTCGCCCCCGAACGTCCCGCCCGGCCTGCCGCCGTCCCGGAAGGAAACGCCCGTCACGGGCATGGCCGCCCCGGGCGGAGGCGACCCGGCGGGAGTCGCCCCAGGGTGGAGCGACCCGGGGTGGGTCGCCCCAGGGAGAGGCGGCCCGGGGGGAGCCTGCCCAGGCCCGGGCGGCATGGGCGGTGCGGCCGGGTTGGCGCGCGGTCGCGCGATGGCGGCCAGCGCCCGCCGGATCGCCTCACCGCTGCCGGGCCGGTGCGCGGGATCCTCGGCGATCATGGCCAGCACGAGCCGATCCAGCTCCGCGGACACCTCGGCCCTCGACGCGCTCGGCGGAGCGGCCGCACCCCGCCCCGAAGCGCCGCCGGAATCGTCCCGCTCCTCGTCGCCGAAGGGCGGGCGGCCGCACAGGAGCTCGTAGCAGACGCACCCCAGCGCGTACAGGTCCCCGGCGGCCGCGGCCTCCTGCCCCGCCGCCCGCTCGGGCGCCACGTACCGCGGGTCCCCCGGCACCCGGTCGTCCATCCCGAACCCGACGACCTTCAGCACCCCGCTCCCGGCCAGCCGGAAGCTGTGCGGGGCGACATGCCCGTGCATGACCCCGGCCCGGTGCGCGGCGTCGAGCCCGGCCGCGGCCTGCCCGATGAGGTCGCACACCTCGACGATCGGCAGAGGGCCGCGCGCGGCCAGCTCCTCGCCCAGGCTGGGGCCGGTGAGGAACTCCATCACCAGGAACGGCGCCCCGTCGTGGTCGCCGACGTCCAGCACCATGGCCACGTTCGGATGGATGACCCGGGCCACGGCCTGGGCGTGCTGCCTGAGCACCTCCCGGGTCGCGCCCCCCGCCACCCGGGCGCCGAGCACCTTCACGGCCACGACCCAGTCGGCCCGCGTGTCGTACCCTCGCCACACTTCACCCATCGGCCCGCTGCTGATGCGCTCGTCAAGCCGATACCGGTCAGCGACCAAGGACGGCGTCGCGTCGGACATATCCCCGCCAATTACTCGAAAATCAGGATTTCCGACCACCATAGGGCCCCGCAGACACTGCCGCCCCATCATCCCGCCGGGCGGGATGATGGGGCGGGATGCGGCGAGGTCAGGCCGCCGCGGGCTGCGGCACGCGCCCCACCGGCGCGGCGACGTCCAGCGGCTGCGGCGGCGCGTTGAAGACGGCCTCGTCCAGACGGCCCTCCGAGCGCGCCACCAGGACGGGGACGACGAGCTGCCCCGCGACGTTGGTGGCGGTGCGGATCATGTCGAGGATCGGGTCGATGGCCAGCAGCAGGCCGACGCCCTCAAGGGGCAGTCCCAGCGTGCTGAGCGTGAGCGTCAGCATGACGGTCGCGCCGGTCAGGCCCGCCGTGGCGGCCGAGCCGACCACCGACACGAACGCGATCAGCAGGTAGTCGCCGAACCCGAGGGGCACGCCGAACACCTGGGCCACGAAGATCGCGGCCAGCGCCGGGTAGACCGAGGCGCACCCGTCCATCTTGGTGGTGGCGCCGAACGGCACGGCGAAGGAGGCGTAGTCGCGGTCCACGCCGTTGCGCTCGACGGTGACCCGCTGCGTCAGCGGCAGCGTGCCAACGGACGAGCGGGAGACGAAGGCCAGCTCGATCGCGGGCCACGCGTTGCGGAAGAACTGGACGGGGTTGACCTTGCCCCACACGGCCAGCACCGTCGGGTACACGGCCAGCAGCACGATGAAGCAGCCGATGTACACCCCGGCGCTGAACTTGGCCAGCGGCGCCAGCAGGTCCCACCCGTACGTGGACACGGCCTTGCCGATCAGGCCCGCGGTGCCGAGGGGAGCCAGGCGGATGACCCACCACAGCGCCTTCTGGACCAGCTCCAGGACGGAGCGGGCGAGGTTCAGGAACGGTTCGGCCTTCTCGCCGGCCGCCAGGGCCGCCGCGCCGAGCACGACCCCCAGGAAGACGATCTGCAGGACCTTCACCTCGGTGAAGGCGGTGACGATGTTGGTGGGCAGGATGCCGGTGACGAAGTCGAGCCAGGTGCCCGCGCCCTCGGTGTCCACGGCCTTGGCGGCGGCGGTGTCGAGGGTGACGCCCTGGCCGGGGTTGATGAGCAGGCCGAGGCCGATCGCGAGCGCCACGGAGACGAACGCGGTGACGAGGAACCACAGCAGCGTCTTGGAGGCGAGCCTGGCGGCGCCGTTGACGTTGCGCAGGTTGGCCACGCTGACCAGCACGGCGGTGAAGACCAGGGGCGGCACGGCGAGCTTGAGCAGCTGGACGAAGATCTGCCCGATCCGGGTCAGCGTCTCGGCCAGCCAGGCCACGTCCCAGATCTTGGCGACGAAGCCCAGCGCGATGCCGGCCGCGAGGCCGGCCAGCAGTTGCAGGGAGAAGGAGAATCTCTTCATGGGTGGGGGAAGCTCCCGGGGAAAGGGCATGCCGGCCCGCCGCGCGAGCGGGCATGCCAGGTGAGGAAGGGGTGATCGAGGCTGACGCGGTTCAGCGACAGAGCGATCCGTGCAACCGGCACAGATCGATGTGCAGCCGCTCGACGAGCCACACGAACACCAGGGAGAACCTCACGAGCTCCCACAACACCCGTTAAAACGGACGTATTCCACTAAAGGGTGTGACTCACCCCACAATGTCCTTGATCAGCTCAATCAGCCGCACCCGCTCCTCGTGCGTCCTGCCGAGCGGCGCCACGTTCAGCGTGGTCACCCCGGACTCCTTCATCGCCTGGACGCGGTCGCGCACGAACCCCTCGCTGCCGATCAGCGACATGCTCTCCAGCAGCTCGCCGGGCACCAGGGCGGCCGCCTCGTCCTTCTTGCCCTCGAGGTAGAGGTCCTGGATCCGCTCGGCCTCCTTCTCGTAGCCGTAGCGCCTGGCCAGGTCGTTGTAGAAGTTGCGGCCCTTGGCGCCCATGCCGCCGATGTAGAGGGCCGCCATCGGCCGCCCGAACTCCAGCAGCCCGGCCACGTCGTCGCCGATCGCCAGGGACGCCTGCGCGATCACGTCCAGCTCGCCCAGCTCGGGGTCGCGCTTCTCCTTGCCGGCGGCCAGCGACCGGCCCCACACGTCGGCGGCCTTCTCGGGCACGTAGAAGATCGGCTCCCAGCCCTCGGCCAGCTCGGCGGCGAGCTCGACGTTCTTGGGCCCGATGGCGGCGATCACGATCGGGATGCGGGGCCGTACCGGGTGGTTGATGAGCTTCAGCGCCTTGCCCAGGCCCGTGCCCTGGCCGGGCGGGAGCGGCAGCGTGTAGTGCTTGCCCTCGTGCACCAGGCGCTCGCGCCGCCACACCTGGCGGCAGATCTCGATGACCTCCCTGGTACGCCCGAGCGGCGCCGTGTACGGCACCCCGTGGAAGCCCTCGATCACCTGCGGCCCCGACGCGCCGAGGCCGAGCGTGAAGCGCCCGTCGGAGACGAAGTCCAGGCCCGCGGCCGTCATGGCCAGCAGCGTCGGCGTGCGGGAGTAGATCGGCAGGATGCCGGAGGCGATCTCCAGCCGTTCGGTCCTGGCCGCGATGTACCCCATCTGGCTGACGGCGTCGAAGCTGTAGGCCTCGGCCACGAAGACGATGTCGAGCCCGGCCTTCTCGTAGTCGGCCAGCTCGGCCACCGTCTCCTTGAAGCCGCCCGAGTAGTTGAGTGCCATACCGATGCGCATGCCGGGCTCCCGATGAAACCGAATGATATTCCGTTGCGACGCGAACAGGCTATCGCGTCGGCGTGGCGGGCAGGGAGCCACTAGCCTGGATCAGGTGCTGAGTCGGCTGGTCGTCATCGTGTCCGCCGTGGTCGCCGTGGCCATGGCCGGACACCAGCTGATTCCTGCGCTCGGCGGGTTCACGCCGGTGATGGAGAGCCTGCTGCCCTGGCTGGGGGTGACCGTCCCGCTGTTGCTCCTGGTCGCCGCGCTGGCACGCTCCAGGGCGGCCGTGATCGCGGCGCTGGTGCCCGGGGTGGTGTGGGCGGCGATGTTCGGCTCCACGCTGCTGCGCACGCCGCCGGGAGGCCCGAGCGACCTGGCCGTCGGCACGGTCAACGTGGGCGTGACCAACAACGCCTCGGGCGAGGCCGTCCGCATGATCGCCAAGGACCTCGACCTGCTGGCCGCCCAGGAGCTGACCAGCGGCGGCCCTGCGGCCAAGCAGCTCAACAAGATGTTCAAGTACCACTTTCCGGTCAGCACGGTCGGCCTGTGGAGCCGCTACCCGATCAGCGAGACCAAGCCGCTCGACATCGGCCTGGGCTGGCCGCGGGCGCTGCGCGCGGTGGTCGCCACCCCCAAGGGCAAGGTGACCGTCTACGTCATGCACCTGGCCTCGGCCCGGCCCGGGGAGACCGCCTCACGCGACGTCTCTCTCGCGCACGCGCGCCGGCTCATCGACGACGACCCGAGCAAGCGCATCCTGCTGCTCGGCGACCTCAACACCGCCACCACCGACCGCGGCATGCGGGGGCTGACCCCGCCGCTGAGCGACGCGCAGATCGTGGCGGGCGACGGGTTCGGGTTCACCTGGCCGTCCGAGTTCCCGATCACCCGGCCCGACCACATCCTGTTCAAGGGCATGACGGCGACCAAGGCGGGCGTCGCCCCCGCGACCGGCAGCGACCACCGCGCCGCCATCGCCTCACTGCGACTCTAGGTGCGGCTCCAGCAGCCGTAGGTCCTGGGGCGTGTCGATGTCGGCCGGGTCCCCGTGCTCGTCGCACGGCACCTCGGTGACCAGCTCGGGGTGCGCCCTCATGAACGGCCGCGCTCCCACGTCCCCCGTGGCCAGCTCCGCCACCTCGGCGAAGTGCTCGCGGGCGATCAGCACCGGGTTCCTGCGCCTCCCCTCGTAGGTGGCGACCGCCAGCCCGGCGCCCGAGGCGATCAGCGCCCGTACCGCGCCCGGGCCGATGAACGGCTGGTCGACCAGCGCGATCACCACGGACTCGGCCTCCTGCGGCAGCGCGGCGAGCCCGACCCGCAGGGACGAGCCCATGCCGGACGCCCAGTCCGGGTTGCGCACGGTCACCGCGCCGCGCACCTGCACGGTGGCCGCGCCGAGCACGACCACGACGGGATGGCAGCCGCCCTCCTCCAGCAGCCGCACGCCGCGGTCGACCAGGCGCTCGCCCGCGTACTCGACCAGCGCCTTGGGCGTGCCCAGCCGGGCGCCCTCCCCCGCGGCCAGCAGCAGCCCGGCCACCTTCGCGCTCTTCATGAGCCCTCGTGGTGGATGCGGCCCTCGGTGCTGGACAGCGGGCGGCCCGAGCCGCCCCAGCGGAGCTGGATCAGCTCGGCGGCGATCGACACGGCCGTCTCCTCGGGGGTGCGCGCGCCGAGGTCGAGCCCGATGGGCGAGCGCAGCCTGGCCAGCTCGGCGTCGGTGAGCCCGGACTCGCGCAGCCGGGCGAGCCGGTCCTCGTGGGTGCGGCGCGAGCCCATGGCGCCCACGTACCCGGCGTCGGTGCGCAGGGCCACCTCCAGCAGCGGCACGTCGAACTTGGGGTCGTGGGTGAGCACGCAGATCACCGTGCGCTGGTCCACCAGGACGGAGGACAGGTAGTCGTGGGGCCACTTGACCACGACCTCGTCGGCGTCGGGGAAGCGCTTGGCGGTGGCGAAGATCGGGCGCGCGTCGCAGACCGTGACGTGGTAGCCGAGGAACTTGCCCACCCTGGCCACCGCCGCCGCGAAGTCGATCGCCCCGAACACCAGCATGCGCGGCGGCGGCGCGAACGACTGCACGAACACCGCCAGGTCGTCCAGGCGCCGCTCCCCCTCGCCGCCGTAGTGCCTGATGCCGGTCAGGCCCTGGGCGAGCATGCCGCGCGCGTCGTCGTCCACGGCCTCGTCGAGCCGGTCGAGCCCGAGTGTGCCGGACGAGCGGTCCGGCCAGATGACCCGGCGGGCGCCGATCTGCCCGGGGCCGGAGACGATGGTGGCGACGGCCACCGGCTCGTGCGCGTCCACGGACATCGCGATCTCCCCCAGTTCGGGGAAGGTCTCGATCGAGATCGGCTCGACGAGGATGTCGATGATGCCGCCGCAGGTGAGCCCGACCGCGAACGCGTCGTCGTCGCTCACGCCGTACCGCTGCAGGACTGCCCCGTCGACCTCGGCGGCCAGCTCGAACACCGCGCCCTCGACGCACCCGCCGGACACGCTGCCGACCACCTCGTCGCCACGCACCGCCATGGCCGCGCCCGGCGGCCTGGGCGCACTGCTGAACGTGCTCACCACCGTCGCCAGCCCGAACTTGAGCCCCGACCTCCACCACCTCATGATCTCCGGCAGCACGTCACGCATGGGCCAGCCTTTCGCTGAGTCGCTCGTAGGCGGCCAGGCTGTGCCCGGCCACCAGATCGTCCACGTACGGCAGGGCGGCCCGCATGCCGCCCGTGAGAGGCTGGTAGTCCGCATACCCCTTGTGCGGGTTGACCCAGATCACCCGGTGCGCCTGCCTGGCCAGCCTGGCCATCTGCGCCCCTAGCAGAGCGGGGTCGCCGCGCTCCCACCCGTCCGAGGCGATCACGGCCGTCGCCCCGCGCGCGCTGTAGCGGGACAGGTACTCCTTGAGCTCGTCGCCCAGCCGGGTCCCGCCGCTCCAGTCGGGGATGGCCTTGGAGACCTCGTTCAGGGCGGTGCCGGGGTCGCGGTGGCGCAGCTCGGCGGTGATCGGAGTGAGCCTGGTGCCGACCGAGTAGACCCTGGTGGCCCGGGGCTCGCTCCTGACCAGCGCGTGGGCGAAGCGCAGCAGGGTCTCGGCGTACGGGGCCATCGAGCCGCTGACGTCCACGAACAGGACGACGGTGCGCGGACGGGTGGTGTGCCTCTTGTGCCGGAGCCGGGCGATGTCGCCCTTCCTGAGCGCGTCGCGGATGGTGCGGCGCGGGTCGAGCACGCCCCGGTGGGCGCCCTCGAAGCGGCGCGAGCGCCGTCGCTCGCGGCCGCACCTCAGCATGGCCAGCATCCGGTGCACCTCGGCCCGCTCGGCCTCGGTCAGCCGGGCCACGTCGCGGTGCCGCAGCACCTCGGCCCGGCTCGCCGTCGCGGGCGCCGCCGTCCCCTCGTCGCCGCCGTCCGTCTCGCCCCGCGTCTCGGCCGCCAGGTGCCTGGTGACGCTGGTCGTGCCCGTACGGGCCACGCTCGCCCGTACCCCGCCGAAGTACGCGGCGAAGCACCGGTCGTAGCGGGGCAGATCGTCGGGCGTGGCGCAGAGCGTGAGCCGCCCGGCCCAGTAGACCTCGCCGGAGTCGGCCACGTCGAGGTGGTCGAGCGCCCTGAGCATGTTCTGGGTCCGCTCGTGATCGGCGGCGACCCCGGCCGCACGCAGCGTCCTGGCGAACGCCGTCATCGTGGCGACCAGCTCATCCATGGGGCAGCAGCCCGTTGCCGAGCACGTTCGAGACATCCTCCCGGTATTTCAGGGCCGCCCCCAGAGTGGCCGCGGCCAGGGCGGGATCGAGCTCCTTGGCCCCCAGCGTCAGCAGCGCCTCGGTCCAGTCGAGGGTCTCGGCCACGCCCGGCGGCTTGACCAGGTCCGCCTGCCGCAGCCGCTCGGCCGCCCGCGCCACCTGCACGGCCAGCGTCTCGGTGCAGTCGGGCAGCCGGCGCAGCAGGATGGCGACCTCGCGGTCGAAGCTGGGGTGTTCGAGCCAGTGGTAGAGGCAGCGCCGCTTGAGCGCGTCGTGCACCTCGCGCGTCCTGTTGGAGGTGACCACGACCACCGGCGGCTTCGTGGCCTTGACGGTCCCGAGCTCGGGGATGGAGATCGTGAAGTCGGAGAGCACTTCGAGCAGGAACGCCTCGAACTCGTCGTCGGCCCGGTCGATCTCGTCCACGAGCAGCACGCTCGGCTGCGTCTCGATGGCCTTGAGCAGGGGCCGCGCGATCAGGAACCGCCTGTCGTAGATCTCCCCCTCCAGCCGGCCCACGTCGGTGACGCCCGCGGCCTCCGCGGCCTTCAGGTGGAGCAGCTGGCGCGCGAAGTCCCAGTCGTACAGCGCCTGGGCCGCGTCCAGCCCCTCGTAGCACTGGAGCCTGATGAGCGGCGCCTTGAGCAGCGTCGCCAGCGTCTTGGCGAGCTCGGTCTTGCCGACTCCCGCCTCTCCTTCGAGGAAGAGCGGCCGGCCCATCCTCAACGCCAGGAAGGCCGCCGTGGCCAGCCCTTCGTCGGCCAGGTAGGCGTGCCGGTCGAGGAGCTCGATGAGCTTGGCCGGCGACTCGATGTCCATTGCCCTGATTGTCCGCCGCAGCACTCCTTCAGGCTACGTCGACACCCGGTCCGGCGATATTCGCTCGCCGACCATGACGCGGGGTCATCGACCGGCTACTTCTCGCGAGCCTCGCCGCGCTCCCGGATCAGGGCCTCCAGCTCGGCCGTGGCCCGGACGGCGCGGGCCTTCTCCGAGCCCTGGATGCCCATGGCCCCGATGGTGCGCCCGTCGGAGGTGTCGATCTTCGGCCAGGGGTCGCCCACCAGCAGCGTGACCTCCAGGATCTCCGGCCACGAGTAGCGGTGGGTGCGGGCGGCGTTGACGATGGTGACACCCTCGTCGTCCGCCTCCACCCGCACCCGCCCCAGCATGTGCAGCACGAACGCCACCGCGCACCCGAACGCCACGATCGCCAGCCGGTCGGGCAGCTTGAACGGCTCGGCGATGAAGACCGCCATGATCACCGACCCGAGCACGATCACGGCTGCGGAGCCGTACGCGACGATCCGCGGTCTGCGGGGACGCCAGGTGACGGGCAGGGGCGGTGGAGTGATCGGCTCGGGCACGAAGGAAACCTACCGCAGGCTAGTGGAGGTCCCGCAGGAGGAGGGCGGTCTCCAGCGCGGCGACGGCCGACTCGTATCCCTTGTCCTCCTTGCTGCCCGGCAGGCCCGAACGATCGAGGGCCTGGTCCAGGGTCTCGCACGTCAGGACGCCGTTGCCGACGG
Source organism: Nonomuraea sp. NPDC003201 (assembly GCF_053590415.1). Lineage (NCBI taxonomy): Bacteria > Bacillati > Actinomycetota > Actinomycetes > Streptosporangiales > Streptosporangiaceae > Nonomuraea > Nonomuraea sp. NPDC003201. Next base: position 12,505 of record NZ_JBSFTC010000143.1, on the reverse strand, counting down.
GCGTCTCCTCGTCCAGCGAGATCCGGGTCAGGCCCGCGGTCACCGAGTCGCAGACGTAGTCGAAATGGGCGGTCTCGCCCTTGATGACCGCGCCCAGCGCCACCACCGCGTCGCAGCGGCGGGCCAGCGCCTGGGCGACCACCGGGATCTCCAGCGAGCCCGGCACCCGCACCACGGTCGCCGTGGCGCCGCTGTCGTCGCAGGCCTGAAGAGCCCGCGCCACCAGCTGATCGGTGATCTTGGCGTGCCAGCTGGCCGCCACCACCCCCACGCTCAGCCCCGAGGCGTCGGGCACCGCGACGCCCGGCAGTCCTTCACCGCTCATGCGGCCTCCTCCGTCGGCCGCATGAGCGGTACACCGCTGCGTCCGATTGATCGCTCGCTACGCTCGCTCATGATGCCTCCGAGATGTGATGGCCGAGGCGGTCGCGCTTGGCCGTGAGGTAACGCTCGTTGTGCGGGTTCATGGCCACGGGCAGGGGTTCGCGGCCGAGGACCTTGATGCCGTACCCGTCCATGCCCTTGAGCTTGGCCGGGTTGTTGGTGAGCAGCCGCACCGACCTGACGCCGAGGTCGGCCAGGATCTGCCCCGCGTTGGAGAACTCCCGCGCGTCCACCGGCAGCCCCAGCTCCACGTTGGCGTCGACGGTGTCGCTGCCGTTGTCCTGCAGGTTGTACGCCCTGAGCTTGGCCAGCAGGCCGATGCCCCGGCCCTCGTGGCCGCGCAGGTAGACGACCACGCCGCGGCCCTCCTGGGCGATGGCCGACATGGCGTTGCCGAGCTGCACCCCGCAGTCGCAGCGCAGCGAGCCGAACACGTCGCCGGTCAGGCACTCGGAGTGGGCCCGGACCAGGATGTTCTCGCCTTCGGACAGGTCGCCGAAGACGAGCGCGACGTGCTCGCCGCCGTCGAGCGCGCTGGCGTAGCCGTAGACCCGCCACATCCCGTACGCGTTCGGCAGCCGCGTCTCGGCCACCCGCGTGACCATGCTCTCGGCCCGTCGGCGGTAGTCGACGAGATCCTCGATGGAGACCAGCGCCAGGTCGTGCTCGTCGGCGAAGCGGCGCAGCTCGGGCAGCCTGGCCATGGTGCCGTCGTCGTTGACCACCTCGGCCAGCGCGCCCGCGGCCGACAGGCCGGCGAGCCGGGCCAGGTCCACGGCCGCCTCGGTGTGGCCGCGCCTGGCCAGCACGCCGCCCTCGTGGTAGCGCAGCGGGAAGACGTGCCCGGGGCGCACCAGCTCGTTGGGCTCGGTCGCGGAGTCGGCGAGCGTGCGGATGGTCTGCGCCCGGTCGGCCGCGGAGATGCCCGTGGTGACGCCGTCGCGGGCGTCCACGGTGATCGTGTACGCCGTGCGCATGCGTTCCTTGTTGTGCACCACCATGAGGGGCAGCCCGAGCCGGTCGAGCTCCTTGCCCTCCATGGCCACGCAGATCATCCCGCTGGTGTGCCTGATCGTGAACGTGCACAGATCCACCGTGGCCTTGGCCGCGGCGAAGATGAGGTCGCCCTCGTTCTCCCTGCTCTCGTCGTCGACCACGACGACGGGCCGGCCGTTGCGGATGTCGTCGATGGCCCGCTCGATGGGGTCCAGCTTGATGTCGCTCATCGCGCCACCGCCACGCCGACCTCGGCCGCCCGGTATTCACGCAGCCACTTCACGAACCCGATCACCACCAGAACGAAGAAGATCCCGTACACCCACCCGGAGACCACCAGCCCCGAGCTGAACGCCAGCGGCACGCCCACCAGGTCGACGGCCACCCACACGATCCAGAAATCCACCAGGGCCCGGCCCTGCGCCCAGGTGGCCATCGCGCTGCCGACGAAGATGTAGGCGTCGGCGGCCACCAGGAAGGCGCCCTTCGGCAGCGGCACCTGCGCGCCCCACGACAGGCCGGTGACGAAGAACAGCACGCCGACCAGCGCCGTGCCCAGCAGCATCCCGCCGATCAGCAGCGACCGCTCCCACCAGGCGGCGGGGCGGACGCGCAGCTGCTTGCCGTCCTGCGTGCCGCGCCGCCACGCCCACCAGCCGTAGACCGCCAGGCCCGCGAACAGGGCCTGCTTGAGCGCGTTCCCGGTGATGTGCGCGTTGATCGAGGCGATGAACAACAGCACCGAGCCGGCGAACTGCACCGGCCAGGTCCACATCGACTTGCGCATGGCGAGCAGGACCGTCGACAGGGCGGCGATGTTGCCGATCAGGTCCGTCCAGAGCACATGGGTGCCGAATACATCGAATCCGGCGTCGGCCCAGTTCACTGCCTGACCACCAGCCTTTCCACATACTTCGCGATCACGTCGACCTCGATGTTCACGGTGTCGCCCACCTGGCGCTCGCCCATGGTCGTGAGCTTGAGCGTGGTGGGGATGAGGCTCACACCGAAGCTGTCGTCGTCAACCGTGGTCACCGTCAGGCTGATTCCGTCGATCGCGATCGAGCCCTTCTCCGCCACGTACGGGCTCAGCGCCTCGGGGAGCGAGAACCGCACGTCGTCCCAGCTCTCGCCGGGTTCCCTGGACAGCAGCACGGCGGTGCCGTCCACGTGGCCCTGCACGATGTGGCCGCCGAGGCGCTGGTCGGCGCGTACGGCGCGCTCCAGGTTCACGGAGGAGCCCTGCTTCAGCCCGCCCAGGGAGCTGCGGTCGAGCGACTCCCTCATCACGTCCACGGTGAACACGCCGTCCTCGACCTCGACGACGGTGAGGCACACGCCGTTGACCGCGATCGAGTCGCCGTGCTTGGCGTCGGAGGTGACGACCGGGCCGCGCACCGACAGCACGGCCCCGCCGCCCGCCTGGTCGATGGCCACCACTTCGCCCTTTTCCTCAATGATTCCGGTGAACATCACTGCTCCCTGCCTGGTTGGGTGGCAGGCCGGGCGATCAACCGCACATCCGGCCCTATGGGGGAAATTTCGTCAAAAGTCAGGCGGTGCATCGCGCCGATCGTCCCCACCCCGGCCGCGCCGAGCGCGGCCCGCCCGGAGCCGAGCAACGCGGGGGCCAGGTACGCGACCACGCGATCCACCAGGCCCCGCCGCAGGAACTCCCCGGCCAGCGTGGGGCCGCCCTCCAGGAACACGCTGACGACCTCGCGCGCGGCCAGCTCCTTGAGGAGGGCTTCGAGGTCGAGACCGCGGCCGTCGCGGGGCAGGCGGAGGAGGTCCGCCTTGAGCCCGGTGTCGGTGTCGTCGGCGATGGCGACGAGCGTGGGGGCGCTGTCGTCGAGCACCCGGGCGTCCTGCGGCGTCCTGCCCCGGGTGTCGACCACGACCCGCAACGGCCGCCGCCCGCCCGCTTCCCCGTCTCCCTCACGCCCGGCCGCCGAGCCACCGATGCCCGCTGGGTTCCCGGTCCCACCACCCGAGTCAGGGCCCTCCGCGCCGCCACGGACGCCCACGCCCGCACTCGGGGGTCCCTCCCCGGCATCGGCGGCGCCCTCGGCCGGACGCGTGCCGCCCACGCTCTTGTCGCCCGCCCCGCTCTTGTCGCCCGCCCCGCCGCCGACGCGCGCCTCCGAACCGCGACCGGCCGACGCGGGGTCGGCCGAGGCGGGGTCGTTTGGGGGGCCGGCCGACGCGGGACCGTTCAGGGGGCCGGGGCGGGCCGTGAGGTGGGGGTCGTCGGCGAGGACGGTGCCGATCCCGGCGACGATCGCGTCCGCGGCGGCCCGCAGCCGGTGCACGTCCGCCCTGGCCTCCGGCGAGGTGATCCACTGGCTGGTCCCGTCCTCGGCCGCCGACCGCCCGTCGAGCGTGGCCGCGAACTTCCAGGTCACGTGCGAGCGCCCGAGCCGCGCGTACGTCAGCCACTCCTCGTTGACCCGCTCCGCCTCGGCGCCCAGCACCCCGGACGTCACCGAGACCCCGTGCGCCCGCAGCCGGGCAGCGCCGCCGGCCGCCTTGGGGTTGGGGTCCGGCACCGCGATCACCACCCGCGCGACCCCCGCCGCCAGCAGCGCCAGGCTGCACGGCCCCGTCCGGCCGGTGTGGTCGCAGGGCTCAAGGGTCACGTACGCGGTGCCGCCCCGCGCCCGCTCCCCCGCCTGCGCCAGCGCCACGACCTCGGCGTGCGGCCCGCCCGCGTACGCGTGGAAGCCCTCGCCCGCCACCTGGCCACCGGCGTCGAGCACGACGCAGCCCACGACGGGGTTGGGGCTGGTGGTGCCGTGTCCGTGCCCGGCCAGTTCGACGGCGCGCGCCATGTGCGCGGCGTCCTGCGCGGGTATCTCCACCCCGGGGTACTCCTACTCGCCAGTAGCTCCAAGCCACGGCGGGCCCCGGGGGATTTCGGCCCTGATCCTGCTGTGCGTCAGGGCAGGCGCCCGGCTGGGACACCGGACACCTCGCGCGCTTCCTCCCATCCGGACTTTAACCGTCGGTCCCGGAATTTCACCAGGTCAACCGGCCGATGGCATCGGCCGGGTCGCGGACTATAACCGCCGGTTCGGAATTACACCGACCCCGGAGCACGCTAGCTCTCTTGGCTACCAGTGTGCCATGCCCGAATTGCCGTGCGCGACCGCCCCGGCATAATTGACCAAGCGCTAGGTCAAGCGGCCATGAGCCGGCGCGCCCGCCGGGCGGCGGGGCTGTAGAGGACGTCCCCCGGGACCAGGCCGATCCCGGTGTGCAGGGTGCGCAGGGTCGCCGTGGCCCACAGGTCGCCGACCGGGGTGGCGGGCAGCCCGTACAGCCGTCTCGCCCAGCGCGGCAGCGTGGCGAACGACAGCAGCGTCAGCGCGGGCAGCGCGGGCTTGAGCGGGGTCAGCATGCGCGGGAGCGGGGCGTTCAGCGACAGGCGCAGCGGGTGGGCCGCCTCGGGGACGAACCGCAGCCCCGGCCGCGCGGCGTCGATGTAGTCGCGCAACTCGGCCACCGACCCCGGAACGTCCTCCGCCTTCAGCCCCACCACCTCGGCCGCCCGCCGCCACTCCGCCACGAACGCGTCGGCCTCGGCGTCCGTCAGCCGCACCCCGGCCCGCCGGGCGACCGACAGGTAGGAGTCGACCTCGCCGACGTGGACCCAGCGCAGGGCGTCCGGCTCGTCCAGGTGGAAGGTGACGCCGGTGTCGGGGTCGTAGGCGGTCAGGTTGGTGTGGATCTTGCGGACGCGCCGCCCCGCCCGTTCGACCTCGGCATCGGTCCCGTACGTACGCACGCGTACGAACTCGGTGGTCCGCACGAACCGCGACCAGGCCTCATGGGGATCCATGAGCGCGGAGTTCTGCAGCACCCCGCGCATCGCCCGCGGATGCAGGCCCTGCATCAACAGCGCCCGGATGCCACCCACCAGCAGGATCGGCTCTCCCATCACCCGCCACGTCACCGAGCGGGGCCCGAAGATCCCATGGTCGCCCATAAGTGAATGGTTACCCAGGCGATGGGTGATTTATGCGCTTTTGAGGGTGGCAGCGGCCCGGAGAGCGTCAACGGCGGCGCTCGGGTCGGAGGCGCCGTAGACGGCACTGCCCGCCACGAACACGTCGGCGCCCGCGTCCGCGCACCGCTCGATCGTGCCCGCGTCGACTCCCCCGTCGACCTGCAGCCAGACCCGCCCGCCGTGCCGCTCGATCATCTGCCGCGCCCGCCGGACCTTGGGCAGCACCCCGTCGAGGAACTTCTGCCCGCCGAACCCCGGCTCCACGGTCATCAGCAGCAGCATGTCGACCTCGGCCAGCAGGTCTTCGTACGGCTCGACGGGTGTGGCCGGGTTGAGCGCGAGACCGGCCCTGGCGCCGAGCGAGCGGATCTCGCGCAGCGTCCTGATCGGCCCCTTGGCCGCCTCGGCGTGGATGGTCACGCTGCCCGCCCCCGCCTCCGCGTACTGCGGCGCCCAGCGGTCGGGGTCGTCGATCATGAGGTGGCAGTCGAGCGGCGTCGGGGTCGCCTTGCGCAACGCCTCGACCACGGGCAACCCGATGGTGAGGTTGGGCACGAAGTGGTAGTCCATGACGTCGACGTGCAGCCAGTCGGCATTGGGCACGGCGGCGGCCTCGTCGGCGAGCCTGGCGAAGTCGGCGGCGAGGATGCTGGGCGAGATCTGTACGGCCATGATTCGGCAATTCTAGTGAACGGCCCGCGCCCTGCTCTCATCAGTCCGGCGGGCCGATCGGATCACGCCTGGGGACGCTTGCGGAGCAGGGCCAGGAACATGGCGTCGGTGCCGTGCCGGTGCGGCCAGAACTGGGCGTGCGGGCCGTCACCCAGGTCGTCGGCCTCGGGCAGGTAGGCGCGGGCGTCGAGCTGTTCGACGTCGTCCCGGCGCGCCACCACGTCTCCGACCACGACCCGGGTCTCGGCCAGGTGCGGCGAGCATGTGACGTACGCGACGACACCGCCGGGGCGTACGGCGTCCAGCGCGGTGCCGAGCAGCCGCCGCTGCAGCTTGCCCAGCTCGGCGATCCCGTGCGGATCCCGCCGCCAGCGCGCCTCCGGCCGCCGCCGCAGCGCCCCCAGACCGGTGCAGGGGGCGTCGAGCATCACGCGGTCGAACACCCCGGGCCGCCACGCGGGCTCGGTGCCGTCCGCCGTGAGCACGGTCGCGTCCCTGGTCGTCTGCCAGACCAGCCGCGCCCGGTGCTGCTGCAGGTCGGCCGCCACCAGCCGGGCACCCCCGGGGAAGGCCGCCGGGCCGGCGCCGGCGGCCGGGGCGTGGGCGCGGTCCCTGGCCTCCTTGCTCAGTCCCGCGAGGTCCCCATGGGTGGCGATGGCGTCGAGCAGGCCCGCCTTGCCGCCGGGGCCCGCGCACATGTCGAGCCACAGCTCGTCGCCGTCCCCCTCCAGGGGGACGCGGGTCAGGGCGAGCGCCACCAGCTGGCTGGCCTCGTCCTGGACGGCGGCGCGGGTCTCGGCCACGGCCTCGATCTGGCCGGGATCGCCCTCGCGCAGGTAGGCCGCGTACGGCGAATAGCGGGCGGGGAGGGCGCCCACGGCCTCGAGCTCCTCCACCGAGCTGCGCCCCGGCCGCGCCACCAGCGTCACCAGGGGGCGGGCGTTGTCGGCGTCGAGCAGGTCAGGCATCTCGTCGGGCCCGCCGAGCGCGTCGCGGAAGGCGGAGACGATCCAGCGGGGGTGGCCGTAGGCGATCGCCAGATGGCCGACCGGGTCGTCGGCCGGGTCGGGCGCGACGATGGGCACCCACTCCTCGAGCGTCCTGGAGCCGATCTTGCGGAGCACCGCGTTGACGAACTTGGCCGCCCCGGCGCCGATGCGCAGGCGTACGAGATCGACGGTGGTGCCGACGGCCGCGTGCGGTGGGACGCGCATGCGCAGCAACTGGTGCGCGCCCAGGCGCAGCGCGTCGCGCACGTCCGGGTCGGGCACGCGGTCGCTGCACATCTCGATGACGGCGTCGTAGGTGCCGAGCCCGCGCAGCGTCCCGTAGGCGAGCTCGGTCGCCAGCGCGGCGTCGCGCCCCCTGATGCCACGATCGCGAAGGAGCCGTGGCAGCAGCAGGTTGGCGTACGCGTCGCGCTCGTCGACCGCGCGTACGACGTCGAAGGCCGCGTTGCGGGCGTGGTCACGCGCCGGCCTCGGCGGCCTGCGCGTCCCGCCGCCCCTGCCTCCGGCGCCCTGGTCCCCCCTCGTCCTCATCCCCTCAGACTTCCCTCACGCCTCGTGCGCCGGCCCGCCGGATCACTTGAAGATCTCTTTACTCTCCGGGCGAACCCCGCGAGCCCACTCCACGGCCCCCATGAGCCGCTTGCCCTGCGGCTGCACCTCACCCAGCTCCACCGCGTCGGTGGCCGTCCCGACCAGGACCCTCGCCTTGGAGGCGGCGATCTCGCCCTCGGGCAGCCGCTCGCCGGGCACCATCCGCACGGGCCCCAGCTTCACCCGCTGCCCCCGGAACTCGCTCCACGCCCCGGGCGCCGGGCTGCAGGCCCGGATCCGGCGGTCGACGTGCATGGCGGGCTTGGTCCAGTCGATCCGGGCGTCGACCACAGTGATCTTGGGGGCGACGGTCACGCCTTCGGCGGGCTGCGGCCGGGCCTCCAGGGTGCCGTCCTCGACGCCGTCGAGGGTGGCGGCCAGCAGCCCCGCCCCCGACACCGACAGCCGCTCCAGCAGCGACCCGCTGGTGTCGTCCGGGCGGATCTCCTCGGTCACCACGCCGTAGACGGGCCCGGCGTCCAGCTCCTTGACGATCTGGAACGTCGTGGCCCCGCCGATCTCGTCGCCGTGCAGGATCGAGTGCTGCACGGGGGCGGCCCCGCGCCAGGCGGGCAGGATCGAGAAGTGCAGGTTGATCCACCCGTGGCGGGGGATGTCCAGCGCCGACTGCGGCAGCAGGGCCCCGTACGCGACCACCGGGCAGCAGTCGGGCTCCAGCGCGCGCAGCCGGTCGAGGAACTCCGGGTCGCCGGCCTTGGCCGGGCGGAGCACCTCGATGCCCGCCTCCTCCGCGAGCTCGGCCACCGGCGAGGGGTGGACCTTGCGCCCGCGCCCGGACTGGGCGTCGGGGCGGGTGACGACCGCGACGACCTCGTGGCGCGGCGAGTCGATCAGGGCGCGCAGCGACGGCAGCGCCGTCTCCGGCGTGCCCGCGAAGACGAGACGCATGCTCTCAGAGCGCCCTTCCGCCGGTGGCGTGCGGCGAGACCTTGATCACAGGGGCGGACAGGCCGCTCCACTCGGCCTCGCGCACGGCCTTCATGGCCAGCTTGCGCTGCTTGGGGTCCATGCGGTCGATGAACAGGATGCCGTCGAGGTGATCGGTCTCGTGCTGGAAGCAGCGGGCCATCAGGTCGGTGCCCTCCAGCGTGACGGGCTCACCGTGCATGTTGAAGCCCTTGGCGACGGCGCGGATGGCGCGCGGCGTCGGGTAGGACAGGCCGGGGAAGGACAGGCAGCCCTCCTCGCCCTCCTCGTCCAGCTCCGAGGACAGGTCGAGGTCGGGGTTGATCACGTGGCCGAGCTGCTCGTCCACGTAGTAGGTGAACACCCGCAGCCCGACCCCGATCTGCGGGGCCGCCAGGCCGGCGCCCGGCGCGTCCATCATCGTGTCGGTGAGGTCTTTGACCAGCTTGCGGAGCTCCTTGTCGAAGTCGACGACCGGGGCCGCCGGGGTGCGCAGCACCGGGTCTCCGAACAGCCGGATCGACTGGATCGCCAAGGGGGTTACTCCGTTTCTCGTCTGTGGATCAACCCAGTTTAGTGCTCTCCAGGGAGCGCGCCTTCATCGCCGCCTTGCGCGCCGCCTTGACCACGGCCTGGTCGTCGTGGGCGGAGGCGAGCATGTCGAGCACGGCGATCGTGTCGGGGTGGTCCACCGCGGTCATCTCGGCGACCAGCTTGATCAGGTCCTCACCCGGCTCGGGCGTGTCGAGCCGGCCCGCGGCCGGGCCCGACAGGTGCATGAGGGCGGCCAGGGAGTCGACCGCGATCCAGGTGTGGTCCTCGGGGCTGAGCGTGGGCGCCTCGAGGTCGCGGATGTGCAGCCAGGAGGCGGCGTAGCGGCGCATCAGCGGATCTCCGAGCGCCTGCCTGACGGGTCCCTCGGCCTCCGGTCCCAGCTCCTCGAGGATGGCGCCGACCGCGCCGCGCTGCCCGGCGGTGCCGGACGCGGCGATCTCGATCAGGTCGCGGGCCGCGGACTCCGGCTCGCGGCGCTCCAGCCACCCGGCGACGGCGCTCTGCGTGGCCGAACCCTTGACCAGCTCCGCCACCAGCTCGGCCGCCGACAGGTCGGCGAACACCTCCACCTCGGCCGCCGTCGGCGCGTCGTGGCCCTCGCGCAGCAGGTCGCGGCGGATGGCCCAGACGCCGAGCGGGGTGAGCGCGGTGCGGCCGGCCGCGGTCTGCTCGACGAGCCCGCAGTACGTCAGCAGCGACAGCGCCTCCAGCAGCTCGGCGGGCAGCGCGGCGGCCAGCCGGCGCATCTCGACCGGGCCGGGCGCGCAGGCGACCTCGTGGGACTGGAGGATGCCCCTGGCGAGGTTGGCGGTCGCCACGCCGGAGCGCACGGAGTAGATCGTGGCGAGCATCTCGGCCAGGTGGCCGTCGACCACGGCGGAGCCCGTCAGGCCCTCGTCGGCGCGGTCGAGCACGTCCATGACCACGCCGTCCCAGAACTCCAGGGTGGCCTCCACCGTGAGCTGCATCGACAGCGGCCCTCGCGAAACGCGGCCGCCGAGGATCTGCAGCAGCCCGGTGTTGACGGCGACGATCCAGATCAGGCGCAGCCGGGCGGCGGGCAGGCCGAACTCCCGGGCGGCGGCCTCGGCGTCCGACTCGCTCAGGTGCCCCTGCGGGGTGACCTGGCGGGTGCCCGTCCACGTGGTGAGCCTGATGGCGTCGGCGACGATCGGCACCCCGGGCACCGCCGCGGCCAGCTCGGCGTCGGGCGCGAGCAGGACCGGCGGGAACGTCAGCGCTTCGTGCTCCACGGGAGTCTCCTCAGGAGGCCGTGGGGGCACGGCGGCCTGCTCATCGATCAGCTTGCGCAGCTCGGCGAGGTCGAAGACGTTGTTTGCCACCCACGAAACTTACTGCACAGGAGTCACATGGGCGTACTCAACGGATGGCGCGGGACCGGGCTTTGAAGGCGGCCTTGCGTGCCGCCTTCGCGACCGTGCCGTCGGGGATGGAGCGTCCCAGCAGCTCCAGGACCTCGACGACGTCGGGGTGGTCGACCCGCCACATCTCCTCGATCATATGGGCCGGCGGGCCCGAGGCGGCCATGTTCTCGGCGAAGATCTCGGGATCCTCCTCGGCCGCGGGCATCGCGAGCGCCAGCATGTCGACGCTGACCCAGAGCAGCTCCTCCTGGGTGAGCTGGGGCGCGGGCAGCCCTCTGGCGGCCAGCCAGTGGATGGCGTGCGGGCGCAGCTCCTGGTCGTCGAGGTGGTCGCGGACCTGGCTCTCGGCCTCGGCGCCCAGCCGGTCGACGATGGTGATCGCGATGCCGCGGGCCACGGCGGGCGCGCCGGAGGCGGCGGTCAGCAGCTCGGCGGCGGCCTCGCCGGAGGGCCGGCCGCTCAGCCAGCGGCTGATGTCCTGCTCGGCGAGCTCGGCGGGCACGCCGTCGAGCAGCCCTTCGATGAGCCCGAGCGCGTCGGCCTCGGCCAGGTCGGGGGCCTCGGGCGCGTCGAGGTCGAGCGACAGGTAGTGCTCGCGCAGCCCCCAGACGGCCAGCGGGGTGAGCTCCGCGGTGTCGTCCGTGACCTGGATCATGCCGCACCACGACAGCCGGTCGAGCGTACCGGCCAGGTCGGCCTCGCCGTCCTCGGCGATCTCGTCGAGGTAGTCGCCGATCACGGTGACGGGCACCCGCACCTGGAGCCGGTAGAGCATGTCGAACAGGTCGTAATGGCCCTCGTGCCGCTCGACCAGGTCGGCGACCCGCGCCGCCCAGCTCTCCAGCGGGTCGCCGGTGTCGGGCAGCGGGTCCTCGGCCAGCAGGGGCACGCTCTCCAGCGCCGCGACGAGGTCCTCCCGCGCGGCCAGCCGGGCCGCGGGCAGCGGCGTGCACCCGGGACAGTCGCAGGGCGCCTCGCCCAGGTCGGGCACCTCGCCGGAGGGGATGGCGACCGCCTGCTCGAGCGACTCGGGGCCGATGGAGCTGAAGAGGCTCTTGGCCATGCCGAAGTTCGCGGGGTCGGCGAGGGCCTCGGGCATGCGCGGCGCGATGTCGTCGAGCCTGTCGCGCATGAGCACCGCCGTCGGCTCGGGGACCGCGCCCGCCTCGCTGAGGTAGTCGACGAAGGTGCGGGCGGCCGCGACGGTCTCCGGAGCGCTCTCCGGCGGGGCGATGACCTTGCGCGGATAGATGGACAGCAGCAGCTCGTCGAAGGTATCCGGGCTGAAGTCGCCGAGTTCGTTGACATTGAGATAGTCGCTGGCGTAGTCGCAGAGCAGGCGGACCTCGTCCGCGTCCACCTCGACTTCCCGCGCGTGTCCCCAAGCGCGCAGGTCGTCGATGGCCTGGTTCACCCATTCGATCGACACATGGGCACGCTAACGGCTGGCCTTCAGATGAGCGAATCGGGGAAATGGTCTAAATCAGGTCGAGCGGGTCGACACTCACCTTCACGACATCGGGCGTCTTACGCGCCGCACGCACCCCACTGGCCCCTTTGAGCGCGGCTGCCAGGGCCGCTCCGCCGGATCTCCGTACCCGGATCATGGCGCGTTCCTGGCCCGCCTCGTCCACGGGGACGGGGCCGAGCACCTCGGCGTCGGGCGGCAGGCGTACCTCGTCGAGCATCTGCCTGACCGCGCTCGCCACGCCGGTGAGCGTGGCCATCCGCACCGCCGGCGGGAAGCCCAGCTCGGCGCGGTCGCCCAGCTCGCGCTCGGCGTGGGTGACGGGGTCCCACCTCAGCAGGGCCTGAACGGCGGGCAGCGCGGCGTCGCCGAGCACCACCAGCTCGGCGGCGGGGCGGAGCAGGGCGGCGGCGTTCATCCACCTGCGCACCGCCTCCTCGCCCGCCCTCAGGTCGGCCCTGCCCAGGAGTGCCCAGCCGTCGAGCAGCACGGCCGCCGCGTAGCCGCC
>NZ_JBSFTC010000142.1:0-28022 GCF_053590415.1 Nonomuraea sp. NPDC003201 | reverse complement strand
CCCGCCCGTGGCACCGGCCCGCCCGTGGCACCGGCCCGCCCGTGGCACCGGCCCGTCCCCGTCCCGGCCCTGTCCCCAGGCCGCCCGTGGTTTGGCCCGCGCTGAGCGCCGTTCGCGTTGCGCCGGGTACCGCCGTCCGGCGGCTCGCCGACGCGGCGCTTGGGAGGCGGCGGTTGCGTGGTGGTGCCTGCGCTCGAGTTGCCGCACGTCGTCGGTGTGATGCGCCGACCGCCGTCGCGTCCGGCCGCCATGCCCCTGCCGCCATGCCCCTGCCGCCATGCCCCTGCCGCCATGCCCCCGGCCGTCGTGCCCGCCGTCGGTGTGACGCGCCGTCCACCGTCGCGCCGTCCACCGTCGCGCCCGCCTCCATGCCCCCGCCTCCATGCCCCACCGTCATGCCCGGCGGGGGGCCGGGGGGCGGGGGTCAGGAGAGGGCGTCGAAGCCGGCGCGGAGGTGGTTGAGGCGGTCCGTGAGGTCGGACAGGGGGACGGTGAGGGCCGGGTCCTGGGCCTTGCGGGCCAGCTCCCGTACCCGGGCCAGCTCATCCTCCACCGCCGTCAGCCGCCGCGACAGCTCGGGCAGCACCGAGGCGTGGTCGCCGACCCCCGGCGGGAGTTCGCCGCTCACGCGGTCGCGGAGCAGGGACGCCTGCTCGGCCAGCCGCTTGTTCATGTTGTACAGCTCCGTGAACACCGACACCTTCGCCCGCAGGACCCAGGGGTCGAACGGCTTGGTCAGGTAGTCGACCGCCCCGGCCGCGTAGCCGCGGAAGGCGTAGTCGGGCGCGCTGTCCACCACGGTCAGGAAGATGATCGGGATGTTCCTGGTCCGCTCCCGCCGCTTGATGTGGGCGGCCGTCTCGAAGCCGTCCATGCCGGGCATGCGCACGTCCAGCAGGATCAGGGCGAACTCGGTGTTGAGCAGCGCCTTGAGGGCCTCCTCGCCCGACCTGGCGCGCACCGGCACCAGGTCGAGGGAGCTGAGGATGGCTTCGAGGGCGATCAGGTTCTCCTCGCGATCGTCAACGAGGAGAATCTTGGCGCGATCTGGCATCGATCACGACCCTTCGGCTGCTGAGGCTGACGAGTCGGACATGGACCCGCGCCCGCGGCTCAGCCAGCCGCGCAGGCGTTCGAGCAGGCGGTCCACGTCCACCGGCTTGGGGACGTAGTCGGACGCGCCGGAGGCGATGCTCTTCTCGCGATCGCCCCGCATGACCTTGGCGGTCAGCGCGATGATCGGCAGGTCGGCGAACTGAGGCATGCGCCGGATGGCGGAGGTGGTGGCCCAGCCGTCCATCTCCGGCATCATGATGTCCATCAGCACGAGCGCGACGTCCTCGTTTCGTTCGAGCTGCTCGATCCCTTCCCGACCGTTTTCAGCGTAGACGACCGTGGAACCGTGTCGTTCCAGGACGCTGGTCAGCGCGAACACGTTACGGATGTCGTCGTCCACGATGAGGATCTTGGCGCCGCTGAGCGGGTCGTCTCCCTGCCACTGGGCCGGGGTCTCCACCGGCTCGACCAGTTCCTGCATCGGCAGGTCGAGCGGCAGCGGCGGCTCGGGCACGACCGTGGCGGCCGACTCCTCCGCCGGCGCCGTCATCAGCTGGCGGCGGGCCACGCCGCCGTCGGTGGCGGCCAGCGGGCCGGTGTAGGAGGCCGGTAGGTAGAGCGTGAACGAGCTGCCCTTGCCCAGCTCGCTGTCCACGTGGATCTCGCCGCCGAGCAGCCTGGCGATGTCCCGGCAGATCGCCAGGCCCAGGCCCGTGCCGCCGTACTTGCGGCTCGTCGTGCCGTCGGCCTGTCTGAACGCCTCGAAGATGACGTCCCGCTTGTCGGGCGCGATGCCGATGCCCGTGTCGATCACCTGGAAGGCGAGCAGGTCGTCGGCGCCGTGCAGGGTGTCGTCGTCGAAGTCGACCCCGGGCGGCGCCATCGAGACGCGCAGCTTCACCTCACCCCGCGGCGTGAACTTCACCGCGTTGGAGAGCAGGTTGCGCAGCACCTGCTGCAGGCGCTGCTCGTCGGCGCGCAGCTCCTTCGGGACGTCGTTCTCGACGTCGACGCTGAACGACAGCCCCTTGTCCTGCGCCAGCGGCGTGAACGCCGCCTCCAGCAGGTCCACCATCTTCGGCAGCGACACCTGGATCGGGTGGATGTCCATCCGGCCCGCCTCGACCTTGGACAGGTCGAGCATGTCGTTGATGAGCTGGAGCAGCGACGAGCCCGCGCTGTGGATCGTACGGGCGAACTCCACCTGCTGCGAGGTCAGGTTGCCCTCGGCGTTCTCGGTCAGCAGCTTGGCCAGCACCAGCAGGCTGTTGAGCGGCGTGCGCAGCTCGTGGGACATGTTCGCGAGGAACTCGGACTTGTAGCGCGAGGAGACCGCCAGCTGCTCGGCGCGCTCCTCCAGGGTGCGGCGGGCCTGCTCGATCTGGAAGTTCTGGATCTCGATCGCGCGGTTCTGCTTGGCCAGCAGCGCCGCCTTGTCCTCCAGCTCGGCGTTGGACCTGCGCAGCTCCTCCTGCTGGCGCTGCAGCTCGTCGGAGCGCTCCTGGAGCTCCCTGGTGAGCCGCTGCGACTCGGTGAGCAGGTCTTCGGTGCGGGAGTTGGCGATGATCGTGTTCATCGTGACACCGATGGTCTCGACGAGCTGGCGCAGGAAGTCGAGGTGCACCTCGCCGAACGGCGTGAACGAGGCCAGCTCGAGCACGCCGAGCACCCGGCTCTCGAACAGGATCGGCAGCACCACGATCTGCGCAGGCGTGGACTGGCTGAGCCCGCTGTCGATGGTGATGAACTGCGGCGGCACGTCGTCGAGCATGATGTGCCGGCCCTCGGCGGCCGCCTGGCCGACGATGCCCTCGCCGATCGCGAACCGCTGGCGCGGCCCCCGGTCGGGGCGCACGCCGTACCCGCCGATCAGTATCAGCTCGTGGTCGCCCTCGGGGTCGATGCCGTAGAAGGCGCCGTAGCGGGCCGAGACCAGCGGCGTCAGCTCGCTCATCGTCAGCTTGGCCACCTCGAGCAGGTCGCGGTGGCCCTGCATGAGCCTGGAGATGCGGGCCAGGTTGGACTTGAGCCAGTCTTGTTCCTGGTTGGCCTGGGTGGTCTCGCGGAGGTTGGCCACCATCGAGTTGATGTTGTCCTTCAGCTCCATCAGCTCGCCCTGCGCCTCGACGGCGATCGAGCGGGTCAGGTCGCCGCGGGCCACGGCGCTGGTGACGGTGGCGATGGCGCGCACCTGCGTGGTGAGGTTGCCGGCCAGCTCGTTGACGCTCTCGGTGAGCCGCTTCCACGTGCCCTCGACGCCCTCGACCCGGGCCTGGCCGCCCAGCTGCCCCTCGGAGCCCACCTCGCGGGCGACTCGGGTCACCTCGGAGGCGAACGACGACAGCTGGTCCACCATGCGGTTGATGGTGGTCTTCAGGGCCAGGATCTCGCCCTGGGCGTCCACGTCGATCTTGCGGGTGAGGTCGCCGTTGGCCACGGCCGTGGTGACCTCGGCGATGTTACGCACCTGCGAGGTCAGGTTGTTGGCCATGAAGTTGACGTTGTCGGTCAGGTCCTTCCAGACGCCCGAGACGCCGGTCACCCGGGCCTGGCCGCCCAGCTGGCCCTGCGTGCCCACCTCGCGCGCCACTCGGGTGACCTCGTCGGCGAAGGAGGACAGCTGGTCCACCATCGTGTTGAGGGTGTCCTTGAGCTGCAGGATCTCGCCCTGCGCGTCAACGGTGATCTTCTTCGACAGGTCACCCTGGGCCACCGCCGACGACACGGCCGCGATCTGGCGCACCTGGGAGGTCAGGTTGTTGGCCATGAAGTTGACGTTGTCGGTCAGGTCCTTCCAGACCCCGGACACGCCGCGCACCTGCGCCTGGCCGCCCAGCTGCCCCTCCGTGCCCACCTCCCGGGCGACTCGGGTCACCTCGGAGGCGAACGACGACAGCTGCTCGACCATCGTGTTCATGGTCGACTTGAGCTCGAGGATCTCGCCCTGGGCGTCCACGTCGATCTTGCGGGTGAGGTCGCCGTTGGCCACGGCCGTGGTCACCTGGGCGATGTTACGCACCTGGTACGTCAGGTTGTTGGCCATCGAGTTGACGTTGTCGGTCAGGTCCTTCCAGACCCCGGACACGCCCTTCACCTCGGCCCGGCCACCCAGCTTGCCCTCGGTGCCCACCTCGCGGGCGACTCGGGTGACCTCGTCGGCGAAGGAGGACAGCTGGTCCACCATCGTGTTGAGGGTGTCCTTGAGCTGGAGGATCTCGCCCTCGGCGTCGACGGTGATCTTCTTCGACAGGTTGCCCTGGGCCACCGCCGTCGCCACGGTCGCGATGCTGCGCACCTGGGAGGTCAGGTTGTTGGCCATGAAGTTGACGTTGTCGGTCAGGTCCTTCCAGACGCCCGAGACGCCGGTCACCTGGGCCTGGCCGCCGAGCTGGCCCTCGGTGCCCACCTCGCGGGCGACTCGGGTGACCTCCTCGGCGAAGCCGGAGAGCTGGTCGACCATCGTGTTGACGGTGTTCTTCAGCTCGAACATCTCGCCCACGGCGTCGACCGTCACCTTGCGGCTCAGGTCGCCCTTGGCCACCGCGGTGGTCACGACCGCGATGTCGCGCACCTGCGCGGCCACGCGGGACGACATCGTGTTGACGGCCTCGGTGAGGTCGCGCCAGCTTCCCGACATGCCCCGCAGGTTGGCGCTGCCGCCCAGCCGGCCCTCGGTGCCGGCCTCGCGCGCCACCCGGGTGACCTCGCTGTTGAACAGCGCGAGCTGGTCGACCATGCCGTTGATGGCCTTGCCGAGGCGCCGCACCTCGCCCCTGGCGGACCGGTCGAGGTCGATCCGGCGCGACAGGTCGCCCTTGGCGACCGCGTCGATCACGTCGGCCGCGCCGCTCACGGGGCTCACCAGGGCGTCGATCAGCTGGTTGACCGACTCGACGCTCTCAGCCCACGCGCCGACGCCCGGCCCGGGCGTCAGCCGCTCGCCGAACCGCCCTTCCTTGACGACCTCTTTGCGAACGCGCACCAGCTCGTTCGCCAGGTGTTCGCGGCGGTCGGCCACTTCGTTGAGCAGCAGCCGGACCTCGCTGAGGATCCCGGGAGGCGCGTGGGGGACACGACGCCGGAAATCACCATCACGCCAAGAGAAAAGGGTCTCAAGGATCGGAATGAGATCCGACTCGGTGTAGGTCCTCTCCTCCGGGGTTGGCGCGGCCTTGGCCGTGGTCATGGGGCCTCCTTCACTCGCGGCGGGCTCCGGCGAGTGATACAAGTCTGTCACGATGAGTAGCTCTGAGTCCTGCCCTTGGATTTACCCCAAGTCAGCTGGAAGTGTGGTAGGCACGGTGGGATGACTGCTTCTCCCCATGCCGTGCTCGCTGCGACCTTCGCGCCGGGTGAGACCGCTGTGACGGCTGCGATGAGGTTCACGCGCGAGGTGATGACCGCGTGGGCCACCGGCGGCGTGCTCCATACCGCCGAACAAGTCGCGGGAGATCTAGCCGAACAGGTTGCTGACGAGCCGTTTGAGGTGATCTGGAAGCATCTCGGGGATGCCGTACAGGTCGAACTGAGGCAGCGAAGCCTCTCGCAGGGTGATCCGAAAGCTCCTTCCGCGAACGTCGAAGAGTGGGGAGTCACCTTCACGGGCGATTCCCGTGTCCATTGGGTTAGGCTCACGCTACCTGGCTCCCCGGACAGGATCGCCGCCGAATGGCTGGAGGAGAGCGCCCGAGGTCCGCACTGGCTCGGATTCCTCGCTGATGCGAGTGACCTGCTCGCGGGCACACTCGACCCGGACATGGTACCTGCCCTCGTCGCCCAGGTCGTAGTCCCGCGATTGTCCAGCTGGTGCGCCGTCTACACCTCCGACAACTCCGTCGGGCCGATGCGGCTGGTCTACCTCTGGCACGCCGACGAGGCCAGGATCGACGGGCTGCGCGAGCAGCTCGCCGATATAGACGTGGCCGCCGCCGACACCAGGGTCACCTCGACCGTCCACCTGGCCGACTCGCAGGTGCTCGCGGTGCCGCTCACGGCGCGCGGGCGCGGGCTCGGCATGATGTGCCTGGGCCGGCCCGACCGCTTCCCCGACGACGTCATCCAGTTCGCCGAGGACATCGGCAGGCGTGCCGCGCTGGCCATGGACAACGCCCGGCTCTACGCGCAGCAGGCCGCCGCCAACCGGGCGCTCCAGCGCAGCCTGCTGCCGCCCAACGAGCCCGAGGTCCCCGGGCTCGACTACGGCGTCATCTACGAGCCCGCCGGCGAGACCAACGAGGTGGGCGGCGACTTCTACGACCTGTTCAAGGCGGGCGACGACTCGTGGCGGTTCGCGATCGGCGACGTGTGCGGCACGGGCCCCGAGGCCGCCGCCGTGACCGGGCTCGCCCGCCACACGCTGCGGCTGCTGGCCCGCGAGGGGTACGGCGTGGCGGCCGTGCTCGGGCGGCTCAACCAGGCGATCCTGGAGGAGGGCGAGCGCGCCAGGTTTCTCACGCTGCTGCACGGCGACATCACTCCCGTGGCGACCGGGCTGGAGGTGCGCCTGGTGTCGGCCGGACACCCCGAGGCGCTGCGGCTCAAGCCGAGCGGCAAGGTGGAGGCCGTGACCACGCCGCAGTCGCTGCTGGGGGTCTTCCACGAGGTCATGTTCGAGGCCGACACCGTGCATCTTGAGCACGGCGACGTGCTGCTGGCGGTGACCGACGGGGTGACGGAGCGGCGCTCGGGCGGACGGCTGCTCGACGACGAAGGCGGGCTGGCCAAGCTGCTGGCCGAATGCGCCGGGCTGTCGGCCAGAGCGGTGGCCGAGCGCATCCGCAGGGGCGCGGCGGAGTTCGCCTCCGAGCCGAGCCAGGACGACCTGGCCATCGTGGTGCTGCGCGCCCGCTAACACGCTCAATAACGCCTCCCTGTAACAGCGTCGGCACATGCTGTCACCGGAAGAGTCTGACGGTCAAGTCGATCAGTCGGGAAACTTCTTACAGTGTGTCAAATATCACTGTGATCCAGGTGCTTCCTGGCGAATTCGAGCTGGAGGGCGGTCTGCGCGATCCGCTCCGCCACGACGAGCGAGCCGCCGATGGCGTCGTACGTGTAGACCTCGTGCTCGCGCCCGTGCTCGGCCAGCTTGGCCACGTACTTCTCGATCTGGCGCAGCGGGCAGCGCGTGTCGTTCTCGCCCGCGAGGATCAGCAGCGGGCTCTTGACCTGGTCGACGTAGGTGATGGGGGAGCTGGCCGCGTACTGCTCCGGCTGCTCGTCGGGTGAGCCGCCGAGCAGCGCTCGGTGGTAGGCGCGCAGGCTCTCCGCCTCGTCCTCGTACGAGGTCTGGTGGCAGGCGATCGGCACCGCCGCGATGCCGGCCGCCCACAGCTCCGGCTGGGTGCCGAGGCCGAGCAGTGTGAGATAGCCGCCCCAGGCCGCGCCGGCCAGCACGATCCGGTTCGGGTCGGCGATGCCGCGATCGACCACGACCTGGCGGACGGCGGCCACGTCGGCCAGCTCGATGTGCCCGACGTCGCCGTGCAGCGCGTCGCGCCAGGCGGAGCCGTACCCGGTCGAGCCCCGGTAGTTGACCCGCACCACCGCGAACCCCGCGTCCACCCAGGCCGCGACCTCCGGCGAGAACGCGTCGCGGTCGTGCGCCGTCGGGCCGCCGTGCAGCAGGAAGACGGCCGGGTACGGGGCGACGCCCGTCTCGGGCTTGGAGACCAGCGCGTGGATGCGGCCGCCCTCGCCGTCGACGTCGAGGTCCTCGACGGGGACGCTCGGCGGGGCGGGCGGGCCGCCGGGATTGACCACGACCTGGCCGCTGCTGGAGCGGATGACCGGCGGGCGCGAGGCGCTGGACCAGGAGTACTCGACGTGGCCACCGGGCCGGGGAGACGCCTCCTCGATCACGCCGTGCGGCGTGTCGATGAGCGTCAGGCCGCCGCCCGCGAGGTCGTAGCGGTGCAGGTACGTGCGGGCGCGGTGGTCGCGCAGGATGAGCAGGCCGCGGCCGTCGTCGTACCACTCGGCGTTCAGGTCGCCGGGGTCCCTCAACCAGATCTCGCGCTGCTCGCCGCTCACCGGGTCCCAGACCAGGGGCTCGTGGCGCTGGCGGCGCTCGTGCAGGGCCAGCAGGCGGCGGTCGCCGACGACGGGGGCGAAGTGCAGGCCGGTGACGCCCTTGGTGGGCCCGTCGTACATCTCGGCCACGGTCTCGCCGCTCGGGCGGACGACGCGGAGCGCGGGGTGGCGGAAGTCGCCGTACTCGCCGTGGTTGATCGCGATGAGCGAGCCGTCGAGGGACATGTCGGCCACCCAGGCGGCCTCGCTGTGCTCGTACAGGAGACTCGCCGGGCCGCCGACGCGGACAACATGGATCCTGAACGTGCCCTCGCTGGCCATGCTGATCGCCGCGACGCCCGTCGTGGACAGGGCGAGGCCGCCGGGCTGGCCCGGCGGCAGGTCGGGGGCGACCGGCTCGTTGGGGCCGCCCGCGAACGGCTGGCGCCACCACACGCCGAACTCGTCGCCGGCGGTGTCGGCGAACCAGTAGATCCACTGGCCGGTGGGGTCGATGGCGGCGTACGCGGTGCCCTTCGGGCGGTCGGTGACCTGGCGGACGGCGCCGCTCACCCGGTCCCAGGCGTAGACCTCCCAGGTGCCGGTGGCGTTGGAGCGATAGATGGAGCGGTTGGGGGCCTGGCGTGCCCAGGACGGCAGCGTCATGCGCGACGCGCGGAACCTGGCCTGCCAGCGTTCCTCCGCCTTCATCCGGTGCGCCCCCTCCCATTGATGTCCCGTGCCTCCGGGCGCGGGATGCCGTCCAGTATTGCGCGTGTTCCGGGGAAAAACTCAGGGAATGTGGGGGAATTTCGGACTAAATGCCCCATCAGTAACACCAGTCCCACATGCCCGTCAAGGAACGGGTCTTGATCGGGGTACGGGCTCGAAGATAGACAGGTGAAACGCTGCGTGCGTTACTACTTTTTGCTGGCTGTTCATGTCATTTCGGGAGATAAATCCCGCTATTCGCCTGTCAAGCTCGGCCGGGTCGGTATGCCACGCACTCGGGCCCATCCCGACCACCTGGGCGATGTCGTCATGCCCCAGCTCCATCTCGAACTCGACCGAACGTCGCTCCACCTCGGCGAAGCCCTCCAGGCTCCGCGCCAGCCTGCGCTCCTTCTCGTCGTCCACGGAGAGCAGCCCGAGCTCCTCGACCAGCGGGCTCAGATGCCGCGCCGCCGGGGTCACGACCACCGCGACGCCGCCGGGCCTCAGGATCCTCCCGAACTCGGGCCCGTTCCTGGGCGCGAACACGTCCATCACCACATCGGCCACCCCATCCCTGATGGGGAGCGGACGCCACACGTCGGCCACGAACGCCCCTGCCCTGGGATGCACCCGCGCCGCCCGGCGTACAGCGTGCTTCGACACATCGAACGCCATCCCGATGCCATCGTTCACCGCGTCCAACACGGCCGCCAGGTAGTGCCCGGTGCCCGTGCCTGCGTCGACGATCAACGGCGCGGCCCTGCCCTCCGCGCGACGATCACCGTCGATTTCCGGCTCGTACGCGGGATCCGTTGATCCAGCGTCGTGACCGGCCTCCACTCCCGCCCCACGGTACGCCCTCAGCCCCGTGCCGTCATTCGTTTCGGTGGAGTACTCACGTTTTGCTGGAACGTTCTTGCTGCACGCGTACTTTCGTACAGTTTCTGCTACCGCGTCGTGCAGTGGCGCGTAGTGGCCCGCGTCGAGAAATTGCGCCCGAGCGGCCACCATCTCGGGGCTGTCGGCCGTTCCCGGGGGTTTGTTGCCGACCAGGAGGCTTACGTAGCCCTGCTTGGCGATGTCGAAGGCGTGCCCTTGGGCGCACCGCAGCGCGCCGGCGTCGAGCCGGAGGGTGGCTCGGCAGACGGGACACGCTAGGTATTCGACGATATCGGCCAGCATGCCGCCCATTCTCGTCCACCACCCCGGGACCCTCCCCACGGGGCGGGGGCTTGGCTCCTGACGTGCGCATCACCACGCCGCCGGGCGTGGAGGGGCGTTGGGCGGTGGCGTGCGTCTTTTGAGGCGCGCGGGGCGGGACATGGCACCGCCGAGCGGAGCGCGCGTCGGGGTGTGGGGGGTCAGGCGGCGGTGGTGGCTTCGAGGAGGAAGGCCGCGTTGGAGGGGGTGGCGCGGAGCTTGTCGACGAGGATCTCGAGCCCCTGCCGCTTCTCCAGGGAGGTGAGCATGCGCCGCAGCCGCCACACCACCTGCCGCTCCTCCGTGTGCAGCAGGATCTCCTCCCGCCGGGTCCCCGAGGCGTCCAGGTCCACGGCCGGGAAGAGCCGCCGCTCCGCGAGCTCGCGGACGAGGTGCAGCTCCATGTTCCCCGTCCCCTTGAACTCCTCGTACAGGTTGTTGTCCATCCGCGACCCCGTGTCCACCAGCGCGGTGGCGAGGATGGTGAGGGAGCCGCCGCCCTCGACGTTGCGGGCGGCGCCGAAGAAGCGCTTGGGCGGGTACAGGGCCCCGGCGTCGATGCCGCCGGTGAGGACCCGGCCGCCGCCGGGCGCCAGGTTGTTGTAGGCCCGCCCCAGCCGCGTCAGCGAGTCGAGCAGCAGCACGACGTCCTGGCCGGACTCGACGAGCCGCTTGGCGCGTTCGATGGCCAGCTCGGCGACGGCGGTGTGGTCGCGGTCGGGGTGGTCGAAGGTGGAGTAGAAGATCTCGCCGGAGATCGTGGCGCGCATCTCGGTGACCTCCTCGGGCCGCTCGCCCACGAGGAGGACCATGAGGTGCACCTCGGGGTGGTTGCGGGTGATCCCGGCGGCCAGCGCCTGCAGGACCATGGTCTTGCCGGCCTTGGGCGGGGCGACGATGAGGCCGCGCTGCCCCTTGCCGATGGGCGCGAAGAGGTCGATGACGCGCGTGCTGAGCGACTCGGTCTCGATGCGGAGCCGCTCGGTCGGATGTACGGGTGTCAGCTCGGCGAACCCGGGCCGGTCGCGCCACTGCGCGGCGCCGTTGACCGAGGTGACGCCGACGAGCTTGTTGCCGGCGAACGACGCGACGACGTGGTCGCCGGGCCGCAGGTCGAACTGCCGTACCTTGTCGGGCGTGAGGCGCACGTCGCCGGGTCCGGGAAGGTGCCCGGCCCGGAGGAACGCGGATTTCTCGCGTACGTCCAGGAGGCCCTCGACCTGGCGGACGGGCACGCCCGCACGCTGCTCAGGAATGTGTACAGACATGGTGAAACCCCTTTGGGGGAATGCGCCGGACCAGCCCGAAAGCGGTCGGGCGCGGTGCGAAAAGAAAGGAAGCCGGGCCCCTCGAGAGAACCGGGGCGAGACTCAGATGAAGATCAGCGGAGCCGAAGCTCGACGCCTGGTGGCAAGATACCACACCATCTGGTCCAGTCAACGCCTAGCCCTCTTGGGCTATTCCCGGACCGTTCTCGGAGTTTCTCCCACGGACGCGGGCAGGCGGGCGTGACAATGTTCTTCTCGGCACCGTACTGCGAGGAAAATTACCGCACCCGGTGTGCCGGAGGGCATAGGGCCCCCGTCGAAGCAGCGCCATCGTGTCAAGTGACATGCAGGACCCCTGCAACTCGGTGAGGGTTCCATAGAACCAACAGAAACTCCTTGGGGGAGCACCCATGAAGACCGTCAACCACTGCCCGCGGTGCCACCACGAGCTCGACGAGGGCCCGATCATGTACAGGTGCGCGCACTGCTGCCGCGCCGTCTACGCGGCCGACATCGAGAACGAGTTCGTTCCGCGACGGCAGCAGGTAGCCGTAGCCGCCTAATCTGGGCGAGTGCCGCATACATCTATGACAGTGTCCGGCGTCGAGGTGACGCCGCTCTGTGACGCCGTAGGTCCCATGGGAGCGGCGATCCGCCGCCCGCTCGCCGAGATGTTCCCCGATTCCGGGCTCCAGGACGAGCCTTGGGTCCTGCACTTCCACTGCTATCTGATCCGCGACGCGGCCGGTCGGCTGACCCTCGTCGACACCGGCATCGGTGACGAAGACTCACCGGCCGCGAGCTGGGCCCCCGTTCCCGGCACCCTGGCCGGCGAGCTGGCCGCCGCGGGCGTCTCGCCCGCCGAGATCGGCACCGTCGTCCTGACGCACCTGCACAGCGACCACGCCGGCGGCGTGGTGGCCGACGGCAGGCCCGCGTTCGAGAACGCCCGGTACGTCCTCCAGCAGGCCGAGGTGGACGCCGCGCAGGGCCTTGTGCTCGACCGGCTCCTCACCCCGATCAAGGGGCAGCTGCACGTCGTCGAGGGCCACGCCGAGGTCTCGCCGGGCGTCCACGTGCATCACGCGCCCGGGCACACGCCGGGCCACCAGATCGCCAGGGTCGGCGACGTGGCCATGACCGGCGACCTCGTGCTCCACCCGGTGCAGCTCGACGACCCGGCCATCCGGTACGCCTACGACGACGATCAGGAGGCGGCCGCGCGCACGCGGGCGGAGGTGCTCGCGGCGCTCAGGGCCGAGCGCGCGATTCTCGCGACCGCTCACTTCGGCGAGCCGTTCCTGCGTTTGTGACGTTTCCCAGGCACGATGTGTAATCATGAAGATACGCATTGTGACTGGTGCCGCACTCGGCGCCGCTCTGGTCGTCCCGTCGGCGGCGTGGGCGGCGCCCACGCCTGATCTGTCCGGAGCCGCCGTCTACGCGGCGGCAGGCAACCAGCTCAGCCGATACACGGCCGCCGGCGAGTGGCACCCGCTCGCCAGCTTCGGCGCCACGCAGTTCGCCGCGTCGCCCGACGGCACGAAGGCCGCCTGGATCACTGAGAGCGGCAACCTCAACATCAGGCAGCGCGGCAAGACCAGCACGATCGTCAGCGGTCTCCAGGGCAGTACGCCGTGCCTCACCCCGGTCTGGTCCGCCGACTCGACCAAGGTGGCCTACCCGAGCGCGAACGGCACGATCAACGCCGTCCGGGCCGACGGCAGCAACGCCCCGCACAAGCTGGGCGTGTCCAAGGGCGTCTGCCACCTCGCCTGGGCGGGGAACGGGCGCTATCTCGCCGGCTACACCAGCACCGGCGACGCCCTCTACCGGCTCGACACCAAGACGGGCAAGACCGCCATGGTCAAGAACGTCAAGTCCATCAACCACGTGCAGAGCCTGTCGCCCGACGGCAGCAAGGCGGTCGTGGCGTTCCCGGAGGGCACGCAGACGTCCGGCACCAGGACCTGGCCCACCACGTTCAAGCCGGTCATCGTCGAGGTCCCGACGGGCAAGAGGCTGAAGCTGCCGACCAAGGGCAACGCGATCGGCGCGTACTACCTGCCGGACGGCCGTCTCGTGATGCGGATGGCCGCCGCGCCCGCGCAGCCGGGGCACGCGGGCGGCCACACGGCCGCCCACGCGGCCGGCCACGCCCACAACACGCTGGTCGTGTTCGACAGCGCGGGCAACGAGATCCAGCGGCTGGCCGAGCCGGCCAAGGCCAAGAACCAGGCGCTGCTCCAGGTCGTGTCGTAAGGGCTACCGCCCGCTCATGACCGGCTGATCGGCCAGGAGCGACGAGGGCAGGGAGGCCATCGCGGTCAGGCCGCCGTACGGGGAGGGCGCGAGAGTGACCTTGATGCCGTGTCTGGCCGCGAGCCTGCTCACCACGAACAGGCCGAGCCGGTCGCTCTGCGCCAGGTCGAACTCCGGCATCTTCGCCAGCCGCTCGTTGAGCTCGTCCAGCTCGGCCCTGACCAGGCCGAGACCGCGGTCCTCGACCTCGATCATCAGACCGTGCGGGGTGGTCGAGGTCCGCAGGTCCACCCTGGTCTGGGGCGGCGAGAAGAGGGTGGCGTTCTCGATCAGCTCGGCCATCAGGTGGGCCACGTCCGTGACCACCGCGCCGTGCAGCGCGACCGGCGGCGGCTGGAGGATCTCGACCCGCTCGTACTCCTCGACCTCCGCGACGGCCGCGCGCAGCACGTCGAGGATCGGCACCGGGTTGCGCCAGCCGCGCCCGGGCGCCTGGTCCGACAGGATGATGAGGCTCTCGGCGTGCCTGCGCATGCGCGTGGTGAGGTGGTCGAGCTTGAACAGGTCCGCCAGGGCCTCGGGCTCCTCCGTCGCCCGCTCCATGCTGTCGAGCTGGAGCAGCTGCCGGTGCAGCAGCGACTGGTTGCGCCTGGCCAGGTTCACGAAGACCTGGCTGACGCCGTGCCGGAGCCGGGCCTGGCTCACCGCGGCCGCGACGGCCGTGGACTGCACGTCGTTGAACGCCTGGACGATGTCGCTCACCTCGGAGGTGCGGGACTTGACCTCGATCGGGGCGACCTCGTCGGCGGTGGGCGGGGCCGTGTTCGTGCGCAGCCGCTTGACCAGGCCGGACAGCCGCACCTCGGCCAGCTCCGTGGCGGCGTCGCGGAGCCCGGCCAGCTCGCGCACCAGCCGCTTGCGGAAGCGCAGCGAGAGCATGATCGACGCGATGACGGCGATCAGGCCGACGCCGCCCGCGACCCCGATCTTGATCAGCATGCCGATGGCCGCCGGCGTCACCCGGCTCACGAGGCTCTTGACGGCGAGGGCCTGGTCGCGCTCGACCGCCGCCCACAGGTTCTGGCCGTCGACGGGCCAGGTGGCGGCCGTGACGGGCAGGCCGTTCGTGGCCGCCTGGCCCCGGATGGCGTCCTCGGCGTCCAGGAACTCCTTGTAGACCGGTGACTCGGCCAGCCGCGCGTACGGGCCGCGCAGGTCGCGGTCGAGGTGCGAGAGCGCCTGCGAGAACAGCAGCCGCCTGGTGGCCACCATCCCCGTGAACGCCTCGTGCTCCGCGGGCTCGACCCGGCCCTTGGCCAGCACGACCGCGACCATGGCCCGCTCCCTGGACAGCACGTCCTTGGCCTCGCCCAGCATGGTCACCGCCCTGGCCTGCTTGTAGAGGGCCATGTCGGGCACCAGCACCATGGCGTCGTACATGCGGAAGGACGCGTCCACGATCTGGCTGTAGCCGTCGATCACGTCGAGCGGCGCCACGGTCGTGCCGTCCACCTCGCGGCGGACCTCCGCGAGCTGGCCGAGCTTGGTGTTCAGCGCGACGAGCTGCGCGGTCATCTCGGGTGACAGGTCACGCTGGTTCTTGGCGAGCGTACGGAACGCGGTCACGGCCTGGTCCGTCTCGCCGCGCTGCTTGGCCATCTTGGCGGCGCCCTGCCCGCTGACCAGGAACTCCACGGAGACCAGCCGCTCGTCCTGCAGCTCGATGTTGACGCGCTCGGACGGGTCGGCCAGGTTGGTCGCCAAGTCCTTGATCGACAGCAGGCGCATGCCATCGCCGCCGGTCAGGCCCGCGGCGAACGCCCACAGGCCCACGAGGGACAGCAGCGGGACGAACAGGAGGACGAGAAGTTTCACGGCGATGGGGCGGCCACGCGTGGGGGGCATGCGACCTCCGGGTGCAAGATGAGATCGCCTCGCAGAGTACACCCCCCTTTGGAAGGATTTCTGTGCGTCTTCCGCGTTCTTTCTCCGGCTGGACCATCGCGGTCTTCGGATTCCTCGCCTTCGCGCTCGGCCTGCTCGGGTTGGTCTCACCCGACTCGCTGCTGGCCATGCTGGGTTTCGAGGTGCTCGACGTCCGTCCCGCCGGGGACTACACGCTGGTCTATATGGCCGCCTCGTCGATGGCGGCGGTGAACATGGGCGTTTATTACGTTTTTGCGGCTTCTCACGACTACACGCCGTTTTTTCGGTGGACGGTGCCGTTCAGGCTCGTGACGTTCGCGGTCTTCACCACGCTGGTGCTGACCGGGGCCGCGCCGGCCAAGTTCTTCGGCGTCGGGCTCTGGGAAGGGCTCGGCGCGCTCATCACGGGGTTCGCGCTCTGGCGCGAGGGCAAGCTGGTGCCCTCGCGCCAGTGACTCACGGCCTGGCCTCCTCCGAGTCGCGCGCGACCAGTCGGTCGCCCGGCTCGGGGGAGTGCCGCAGGCGCTTCTCCAGCTCGCGTTTCTCGTCCTCCAGCCGGGCCACCCGGTCCGAGGCCTCGGCCCTGGCGCCCTGCAACCGGCGGCGGCGCCTGGCGGACCTGCGCGAGCCCGAGCCGATCAGCCAGAGGCCCAGCGCCAGGACGGCCATGGCCGCCGCCCCGGCGAGGAACATCTCCACCTGATTGGGCTCGAAGGTGTACCCGAACAGGATGTACCTGGCGCTCTCCTCGGTGAGGACGAGGGCCACGGCGCTGCCGGCGAGGAGGACCAAGAGCACTCCAAGCAGAATCATCCAACTCACCCCTTGTCGTAAGAGCCCGTTTCCACTGCCCTGTCGGGGATGAGGTATGCACCAAGATTGCCATCATGAGACCCGAGCCGGGGCAGGTGCTCCACTTCTCCGAGGACCCGACGATCGAGCGGTTCGTCCCGCACGTGGCGCCGACCTCGATCTTGACGGAGTCGTACGTGTGGGCCGTCGATCGCGACCGCTGCCCCGACTACTGGTTCCCGCGCGCCTGCCCGCGGGCCATGGCCTGGGTCGGGCCGCGCACCACCGAGGAGGACACGGCCCGGATCGTCGGCGCGGGGTGCGGCGATCGCGTGCACGCCATCGAGTACGGCTGGCTCCAGGCGCTCAAGGACGTCCGGCTGTACGCGTACCGGCTGCCGGCGGACGGCTTCGCGCCCATCGGCGACCCGCCGACCGCCGTGGTGTCCACGGTCACCGTGACGCCGCTCGGCCCGCCGGAACGCGTGGGCGACCTGTTCGAGCTGCACGAGGAGGCGGGGATCCAGCTCAGGGTGCTGCCCAGCCTGTGGCCGTTCTGGGACGAGGTGATCGCCAGCACGCTGGAGTTCAGCGGGATCAGGCTGCGCAACGCCCGTCGATGAGGGCCTGCAGGGTCTCCAGCGGCATCGAGCCGGGCGGCCGCTTCTCCTGCGCGAACGTGTTGGCCTCGCGCCGCAGCACCTCGTTGACCGGGGTGGGCACGCCGTGCAGGCGGCCGAGCAGCACGATCTCGCCGTTGAGGTAGTCGGCCTCGATGGAGCCGCTGCCCCTGGCCAGGCTCTGCCACGACGACCCGCCGCCGCGGACGATGCCCTCGATGGGCCGGACGTCCACCTGGTGGCCGCGCAGGCTCGCCTCTTCCTCCGGCGTGGAGTACGTGATCCCGGCCCGGTCGAGCAGGTCTTTGGCCTCGGTCCTGGCCGCCTCGACGACCTTGTCCCTGCCGGGAACGTGGCCCACGAGCGCCTCCACGGCGTTGCCCAGGTTGCTGAGCAGCTTGCCGTGCTTCCAGCGCATGACGTCGGTCTGGGTCAGGCCCACCAGGCCGTGCTTGCCGAGGTCGCCGGCGATCCGCTCGGCGAGGTCGTCCACACCCTGGGGATAACGTCCGACGTGGAGCAGGCCCGAGTACGGGTGACCATGGGCGGCGACGACGCCGGGCTCCAGATGCTGGGCCGGCAGCCACACGCAGATGCCGTAAACGCGGTCAAACCGCCGCAGGACCATGCGCTCGTTGGCCACGCCGTTCTGGGCGCAGGCCACGGGCAGGTCGGACGGCCAGCCGGCCAGCGCGGAGACGGTGTCCTGGGACTTGGTGGCCAGGATCAGCACGTCGTCGTCACGCGCGGGGACAGGGCCGTCGGCGACGGGGATGTCGAGGGTCTCGGTGGATTCGGGGGTGATCAGGCGCAGGCCGTCACGCTTGAGTGCCTCGTAGTGGGCGCCTCTCGCGACGAGGAGAACGTCGTGCCCGCCTTGGTGGAGGCGGGCACCGATGGTTCCGCCGACTGCTCCGGCCCCGATCACTATGTAGCGCATTGTCCAAGGATGTCACTTTGCGAGGGCGACCTGGGTCTGCGCCGGCACGCCGGCCCCCCGCATACGCTCCCGCATGATCGTCTTGAGCACGCGCCAGCCGTCGCGCACCGCGTTCAGGTTGCTCACGCCGTGGATGCGGGAGCGCTCGTGGCTGGGGACCTCGTGGATGATGAGGCCGGCCTGGGCGGCGCGGACGTTCATCAGGGTCTCGATCTCGAAGCCGTCGCAGTCGAGCTCGAGGGAGTCGAGGTGACGGGCCCAGAAGGCGTTGTAGCCGTAGCAGAGGTCCGTGTAGCGGGTGCCGTAGAGCAGGTTGGTCATCCCGGTGAGGACCTTGTTGCCGAGCGAGCGGATCGGACTGAGGTCGTCCGAGCCGCCACCAGGGGCGTACCTGGAGCCCTTGGCGAAGTCGGCGCCGTTGAGGAGGGTGGAGACGAAGGAGTGGATCTCCCGGCCGTCGGTCGAGCCGTCGGCGTCGATCATGACGATGATGTCGCCGCGGGCGGCCTGGAAGCCCTCGATGAGGGCGTTGCCCTTACCGCGCCGACTCTGCACGACGACCCGGAGGTCGGGGCGCAGCCTGCGCGCTACGGCGATGGTGTCGTCGGTCGAGTTGCCGTCGACCAGGATCACCTCGTCGATCCAGTCGGGCAGCGTCGCGAAGACGTGGGGAAGGTTCTCGGCCTCGTTCATCGCGGGGACGATGACACTGACACTGACGCTGGCGGCGAAAGGCTGCTTGTTCATGGAATCAAGATGACTCCCCACACATGCAAGCCACTTGACACTGCCTTGCATTGGTCCGCCATTTATCGGACCAGCGCCTCCGCGGCCCTCTTGATGATCTCGTCGACGGTCTCCCCGGGGGTCTGGCGCGTGGTGTCCAACCATAGACCAATGCGCGGGGTCTCAGTCCGCAGCGACTCGTCCAGCTGGGCAATCGTCCAGTCGGGGCCGTACCCGACCTTGGGGCGGGCACGTTCGCGGCGATCCACTTCATCCGGATCGGGTGCCAGGACGATTACATGAAGAGGACGAGTATGAATCAATTTCGTAAACCGTTCCAAGTCCGGGCCAAGAATAACGTCCTGGACTATTGGCGTGAATCCGGCATCGAAATACAGGTCCGCGGTGTTCGCCGCTATCCGGTAACGCAGGTGCAGCTGGCGGACCGCCTCGCCGTCGAGGTCGGGGGTCATCTCGGCGCGGCCCCCCACGACCATGCGGCGGAACGTGTCGCCGCGCACGTGGGCGGAGCGCGGCAGGCGCTCCGCCAGCGCCTGCGCCACGGTGGACTTGCCGGCGGCCGAGACGCCGGTGATCAGGACGGCGCCGTTCACGTGCCGACGAGTTTCCGCACCCGGTCGGCGCCGATGGACAGCAGCAGCGTGGGCAGCCTGGGGCCGGTGTCGCGGCCGACCAGCAGCCTGTAGAGCAGGGCGAAGAAGGCCCGCTGCGCCGCCTTCAGCTCGGGCGTCGCCTTGGCGTCGGCCGGCAGGCCCGCCTGGAGCTTCGGCACGCCGTACACGAGCGTGGTGAGGCTGTCCAGCGACCAGTCGTCCAGGCCGTCGGACAGCAGCCGCAGCGACTCGCGCTCGGCCTGGCCGAGCGAGTCGAGCAGCTCCTCGTCCGGCTCCTCGCGCACGCGCGTGCGCTCGCCGGCGGGCACGTGGGCATCGACCCAGCGCTGCGCCCGGTCCAGGCGGGGGCGGGCCTCGTCGAGCGTCTCGATCGCGTCGAGGTCGCGCAGGATCCGCAGGGTCTGCTCGGCGTCGCCGGTCGTGACGTCCACGATGGAGGCCAGCGTCCGGTACGGGACCGGGTGCGGGGTGGCGGGCAGCGGGCCCGCGGCCGTGCCCACCGCCCTCCTGTACGCGGCCAGCTCGGCGGGCTGCCCCTGACCCTCCGCGATCTTGCGGCCCAGGGCGTCCCACTCGTCGTAGAGCCGCTGGATCTCCTGGTCGAAGGCGATCTTGAAGGACTGGGCGGGCTTGCGGCGGGCGTACAACCAGCGCAGCACCGGCGCCTCCATGATCTCCAGCGCGTCGGCGGGAGTCGGCACGTCGCCCTTGGAGCTGCTCATCTTGGCCATGCCGGTGATGCCGACGAACGCGTACATGGGGCCGATCGGCTGCCTGCCGCCGAACACCTCGCCCACGATCTGGTCGCCGACGATCCACGCCGAGCCGGGAGAGTGGTGATCGACCCCCGACGGCTCGAAGACCACGCCCTCGTAGGCCCAGCGCATCGGCCAGTCGACCTTCCAGACGAGCTTGCCGCGGTCGTGCTCGGCCAGGCGCACGGTCTCGCCGAAGCCGCACTCGCAGGTGTAGGCCAGCTCGGTGGTCGCGTCGTCGTACGCGGTGACCGTCGTCAGGTCGCGCTCGCACAGGTCGCAGTACGGCTTGTACGGGAAGTACTCCTCCACCTGCTTCGACCGGTAGCGGGAGAGCACGGCGTCGATCTTCGCGCGCTCGCGCACGGCCAGCAGGATCTGCTCGCGGTAGGCGCCGCGCGTGTACTGCTCGGTCTGGCTGATGCCGCGGTATTCGACTCCCAGCTCCTCCAAGGCCTGGATCATGGGCGCCTTGAAGTGCTCGGCCCAGTTGGCGTACGAGCTCCCGGGAGGGGCGGGCACCGAGGTCAGCGGCTTGCCGATGTGCTCGGCCCACGACGGGTCCACGCCTGCGGGCACCCTGCGGAAGCGGTCGTAGTCGTCCCAGGACAGCAGGTGCACGCACTCGACCCCGCGCCGCCGGATCTCGTCGGCGACCAGGTGGGGGGTCATGACCTCGCGCAGGTTGCCCAGATGGATGGGGCCCGACGGGCTCAGGCCCGAGGCGCAGACGATCGGTTTGCCGGGCGCGCGCCGCTCCGCCTCGATGATGACCTCGTCCGCGAACCTGGAGACCCAGTCGGTCTCGGCACTTTCCGCCATCGCGCCATTCTTGCGGCTCCGCGTCACCCAAGCCAACGCGTTACCATCCAAACCCTCCGTGTCGCCAGTCCCGCACGGCCCGCGCCCCACCGCCGACGAGCGGCGGGGCGGCGGGTGGGCGGGGTCACTAGAGGGTCGCCGCGTGCGGGTCCCAGTCGGCAGGGAGCGGGTCCGGAGCGGTCAAGGTGGAGGTGATGGGCAGGAACTCCCCGCGCTCGCCCGACTCCGAGATGGCGCACATGAGCTCGAGCACGTGGTACGCCAGCTCCCCCGACGCCCGGTGCCCCGTGCCCGCCCGGAGCGACCTGGCCAGGTC
The DNA here is from genome assembly GCF_053590415.1 of Nonomuraea sp. NPDC003201. Taxonomy (NCBI): domain Bacteria; kingdom Bacillati; phylum Actinomycetota; class Actinomycetes; order Streptosporangiales; family Streptosporangiaceae; genus Nonomuraea; species Nonomuraea sp. NPDC003201. The sequence continues at coordinate 6,979 of NZ_JBSFTC010000142.1, read as the reverse complement.
GAGCACGCCGATGCCGCGCCCGGCCGTGGTGCCCGACACCGGCAGCTCGCGCCAGTCCGCATCGCGCGGTCCGCGGGCCAGCAGCGGGCCCTCGAAGGTGTTGGGGTCGGGGAGCGACAGCGCGCCCTCGGTGCCGATGATCTCGATCATCCGGCGCGGGACCGGCGAGTCGAAGCTGAACGTGGCCGTCGCCGTCCCCGTCCCCGGGAAGTCGAGCAGCGCGTTGACGTGCGTCGGGACGTCCACGGGGAAGACCAGGCCCTCCTTGGGCCCCGAGCCGACGACGCGGTGCGGCCGCGCCTTGCGGGTGTCGGCCGCCACCCGGGTGACGGGCCCGAGCAGCGACACCAGGGCCGTCAGGTAGTAGGGGCCGAGGTCGAAGAGCGGGCCGCCGCCCGGCTGGTAGAAGAACTCGGGGTTGGGGTGCCAGGACTCCGGCCCCAGGTTCTGGATGGCGGACGTGACGGCGACCGGCTCGCCGATGAGGCCGGAGCTCAGGGCGTGCAGGGCCGACTGGAGCCCGGCGCCCAGGAACGTGTCGGGGGCGCCGCCCACCCGCAGGCCCAGGTTGGCGGCCTCGGCCACGATCTTGGCGGCCTCGTCCACGCTCATGGCCAGCGGCTTCTCGCCGTACACGTGCTTGCCGGCGCGCAGCGACTCCAGCGCGACGGCCGCGTGCGCGGACGGGACGGTGAGGTTGACGACGATCTCGACCTCGGGCACCGCCAGGACGGTGGCGAGGGTGCCCGACACGGGGACGCCGTACTCGGCCGCGACCGCGGCGGCCCGCTCGGTGTCGATGTCCGCGAGGCCGAGCACGCGGACGTCGGGGAAAGAGGTGAGATTTCGGAGGTATTGGCCACTGATGTTCCCGGCGCCGATGAGGGCGACGCCGATGGGGCCGTTGCTCAAGAGCCCTCCAGGGAGGTGAGGTAGGCGTGGCTGTCCGCGAGAGCGGCGAAGATGTCGGTCGCGCACTCGTCGAGCTCGACGATGCGCCAGGCGTCGGGTGCGGCGTCGAGGATCTCGGGCACCGGCATGACCCCGCGGCCCACCGCGGTGTGCGGCTCGCCCTTGACCACCGGGCCGTCCTTGACGTGCAGCGCCAGGACGCGCTCGGAGAGGCGGCCGAGCAGGTCCGGCACGTCCGCGCCGCCCACCGCCGCCCAGTAGGTGTCGATCTCCAGGAACACCTCGGGAGCGAGCAGGTCGGCCAGCGCCTCGATGGCGTGCCGGCCGTCGATCTCGGGCTCGATCTCCCACCAGTGGTTGTGGTAGCCGATCCGCATCCCGTACCGGGCCGCCTGCTCGGCGAAGCCGTTCAGCAGATCGGCCGTGCGCGACAGGCCGTCGCGCGTGGTGAACTCCTCGTGCTCGATGCCGCCGGGGATGATCACCAGGTCGGTGCCGACCGTGGCGATGGCGTCGAAGACCTCCGACGGCTCCTTGCTGAGCAGCGCGTACGCGTGCGTGCTCGACACCGTCAGCCCCAGGTCGTCCACGACCTCGCGGAAGCCCTTGGGGTCCGTCGTGGGGTCGTAGGGCTCAACGGACCGGTAGCCGATCTCCGCGATCCGGCTCAGCACCGTGTCGCGGTCGGCAGCCAGCGCGTCCCTGACGGTGTAGAGCTGGACACTGATGGGTTTCGTCATCCGCGTACCCCCAGGAGGTGCTCGAGTGCGAGCTGGTTGAGCCGGGTGAAGTGGAAGCCGCGGGCGGCGGCCACTTCGGGATCGAAGTCGTCCTTGGCCAGGTCTGCCCAGGTCTCACCCGGCGCAAGCGTAGGCTGGGCGAGCTCGTCCACGCGGGAGGCACTCAGGGCCTCCTGCACCTCGGGGTCGGCGCGGAAGGCCCGCGACTTCTCCTTGAGGATCAGGTAGGTGCGCATGTTCGCGGCCGCCGAGTCCCACACGTCCGAAGCGTCCTCGGTGCGCAGCGGCTTGTAGTCGAAGTGGCGGGGGCCGTCGTAGCCGCCGTTCTCCAGCAGGTCGACCAGGAAGAAGGCGCTCTTGAGGTCGCCGTGGCCGAAGATCAGGTCCTGGTCGTACTTGGGGCCGTGCTGGCCGTTGAGATCGATGTGGAAGAGCTTGCCGTGCCACAGCGCCTGGGCGATGCCGTGCACGAAGTTGAGCCCGGCCATCTGCTCGTGGCCGACCTCGGGGTTGAGGCCCACCATCTCAGGGTGCTCCAGCTCGTTGATCAGCGCCAGGGCGTGGCCGATCGTGGGCAGGAGGATGTCGCCGCGGGGCTCGTTCGGCTTGGGCTCGAGGGCGAAGCGGAGGTCGTAGCCGCGCTCGCGTACGTACGAGCACAGCATGTCCAGGCCCTCCTTGTAGCGGTCGAGCGCGGCCTTGACGTCCTTGGCCGAGTCCGACTCGGAGCCCTCGCGGCCGCCCCAGCACACGTAGGTCTTGGCGCCGAGCGAGGCGGCCAGGTCGATGTTCCTGATCACCTTGCGCAGCGCGTACCGGCGGACGTCGCGGTCGTTGCTGGTGAAGGCGCCGTCCTTGAAGACCGGGTGGGTGAAGAGGTTCGTGGTGGCCATCGGGACCTTCATGCCGGTCTCGTCCAGGGCCTTCCTGAACGCGGCGATGGCCTTGTCCCGGTCGGGCTCGACGGCGAGCAGGTCGTCGTCGTGGAACGTGACGCCGTACGCGCCCAGCTCCGAGAGCTTGTGGACGGTCTCCACCGGGTCGAGCGGCGCCCGCGAGGCGTCGCCGAAGGGGTCGCGCGCCTGCCAGCCGACCGTCCAGAGGCCGAAGGTGAACTGGTCGGTCGGGGTTGGGATGAAATCGGTCATTTGGGGTGCTCCTCGGTTTAGTCCATAATCTGTACATAATCCTGAGGAGGTAGGCATGGCGGCGTCAAGAGGGGTCCGGCATGATTCCATGCGCGCCCGTAACCTGGCCGTAGTCCTGGGCGCCATCCACCGATCAGGACCGCACACCCGGGCCGCGCTCGCCGAGATGACGGGGCTCACCAAGACCACCGTGTCCAGCCTCGTGTCCGACCTGATCGAGGCGGGAGCGGTGGCAGAGGGCGGCGCCGTGCGGGGCGGCGAGCGGGGGCGGCCGGGCGTGGCCGTGAGCCTGAGCGGCGACCGGGTCGCCACGCTGGGGCTGGAGATCAACATCGACTACCTGGCCGCGTGCGTCGTCGATCTGACCCGGGAGGTGCGGCTGCGCCGTACCCGGCCGGCCGACAACCGCAACTCCGACCCCGTGGACATCCTCGGGAGCCTGCGCGACCTGGTGAAGGAGACCACGGCCGAGGCCGAGCTGGCCGGGCTGCGGGTCATCGGCGCCGCCCTGGCCGTGCCCGGGACGGTCGAGGGCGAGGTGCTGCGCAACGCGCCGCATCTGGGCTGGCGGGACGTACGCGTGCCGGACCTCGTCGACCTGCCCTTCGTCATCGACAACGAGGCGAACCTGGCGGCGCTCGGCGAGCTGTGGTTCGGCTCGCGGGAGACGGACTTCCTCTACGTGTCCGGCGAGATCGGCATCGGCGCCGGGCTCGTGGTGGGCGGCACCGTGTTCAGGGGGACGTTCGGGCTGGCGGGCGAGCTCGGCCACGTCGTCGTGGTGCCTGACGGGCCCGCCTGCAGGTGCGGTGGGCGGGGCTGCCTGGAGGTGTACGCCGGTCAGGACGCCCTGCTGGGGGCACTCCCCTCGGTGTCCGAGCTGGTCACGCGGCTGGAGTCGGGGGAGCGCCGGGCGCTGGAGGCGTGCGGGCGGGCCGGGCACGCGCTCGGCGTGGCGCTCACCTCGGCCGTGCACCTGCTCGACCCGGGCCGGATCGTGCTCGGCGGGATCTACGCGCCGCTCTTCCCCTGGCTCGAAGGGCCGGTGGCGGAGGGGCTGGGCACCCGGCTGGGCCACATGCGGGGCACGCCGCCCGCTCTGGTGGTCTCGGGCATCGGCGCGGACGCCGCCGTGCTGGGCGCGGCGGGGCTGATCATCCAGCAGGTCATCGCCGAGCCCGCCCAGATGCTCGGCCTGTAAGGGGCGATCTCTACCATATCGGCATGCTGATCGAAGAGCGGGCCGCCGAGGACGGCGAGCTGACCGAACTGCTCGACGCGGCGTTCGCGGAGCTGGTGGCGCGTTACGGGCCCGAGGGGCGCTCGCATGTCAAGGACGGCGCGAGGTTCCTCGTGGCGTCGGTGGACGGCCGGGCCGTCGGCTGCGGCGCCGTGCAGCCCGTGGACGACCTCACCGGGGAGCTCAAGCGGATGTTCGTGCTGCCCGAGTATCGCGGGCGCGGCATCGCCACGTCGATCCTGGGCGCGCTGGAGGGGCTGGCCTGGGACCTGGGTTACCGGCGGCTGCGGCTGGCGACCGGGCTGCGGCAGCCCGAGGCCATCGCGCTGTACGAGCGGTGCGCGTACCGGCCGATCGAGCCGTACGGGAAGTACGTGGACGCCCCGCTGACCCGCTGCTACGAGAAGCCGCTGGCTCAGTAGTAGCCCTTGGCGCCGTCGAGCAGCTCCCTGACCGTGTCGAGGTGGCCGACGTGCCTGGCGGTCTCCTCGACCATGTGGATCAGGATCCAGCGCAGGGTGGCGGCGTTCGAGCTGAAGCCGGGGAACTCGCCGACGTCGTCGAACGAGTGGGCGGCGACGATCTCGTTGGATACCGCGCACTGCTGCTCGAACTCGTCGAGGAGCCGGGCCAGCGGGACGCCATCGACCCGCATGTCGAGGTCCTCCGCCGTCTCGTCGAACTGCGGGTTGGAGGCCGAGTCGCGGCCCAGGAAGAGGACCTCGAACCAGCAGTGCTCGGTCCAGCGCATGTGGGAGACCAGGCCCGCCACCGTCATGAGCGGCGAGGTCGGCAGGACCGGCCGGTGGGCGTCCTCCTCCGACAGGCCCTCGCATTTCCACCGCACGAGCGCGCGCTGCAGGTCGAGCCAGCCGATGAGCTGGGTACGTTCGTCTGCGACGGCGGGAGGGCGTACGCGCGAGAGGCTCATGGCCGCCGACGCTACTTCAGTGATCGCCCCGCCCGCACCGCTTTTTCCCGGCGGTGGGCGGACCGGAAGGCCCGCCCACCCGCGCCTAGCCGTTGGCCGCGTCCTCCAGGCCCTGGACGTCGATCTTCCCCATGCCCATCATGGCCTTGACGGCGCGCTGCGCCCGCTCCGGGTCGGGGTCGCCGATCAGCTCCTGGAGGCGGCGCGGGATGATCTGCCAGGACAGGCCGTACTTGTCCTTGAGCCAGCCGCACTGCGACTCCTCGCCGCCCTCGGTGAGCCTGGCCCACAGCTCGTCGACCTCCTCCTGCGAGTCGCAGTCGACGTAGAGCGAGACGGCCTCGGTGAACGTGAACTCCGGGCCGCCGTTCAGCGCGATGAACCGCTGCCCGGCCAGCTCGAACGTCACCACCATGGCCGACCCGGTGGGCCCGGGCGTGACCTCGAGGACGCGCGAGTCCTTGAAGAGCGAGGTGTAGAACCCGGCGGCCTCCTCGGCCTGGTCGTGGAACCAGAGGAACGTGGTGATCTTCTGCATGGCGTTTCCTTCCTACGAGGTCTCTCGCCAACGCGTCGAACTCCCCTGGGCCGGATCGACAGACCAGACACCGGATTTTCGCTTTTTTCCGACGCGCCACCCGCAGGCCGCTAACCAGGCGCCGGCGCGGTGCTCTCGCGGATCACCAGGCTGGTCGCCAGCTCGACCCGCGGCGTGTCGGGCTCCTGGCCGTTGATGAGCTGGATCAGCATGCGGGCGGCCATGGCCGCCATGTTGGCCAGGGGCTGGCGCACGGTGGTGAGCGTGGGGGCGATCCACTGCGCGAAGGACAGGTCGTCGAACCCGACCACGCTCAGGTCCTCCGGCACGCGCAGGCCGCGCGCGTGGGCCGCCCGGTACGTCGCCAGCGCCTGGATGTCGTTGCCCGCGAAGACGGCCGTGGGGCGGTCGGGCAGGTCCAGCAGCTCCATGGCGTGATGGTAGGCCGGCTGGTGGCTGTAGTCGCCGTGCCGGATCAGGGCGGGGTCGACCTCGATGCCCACCTGGTCGAGCGCGGCGCGGTAGCCGTCGAGCCGGGCCCGCGAGGTCAGCCGGTGCGCGGGACCGGTGATCATCGCGATCCGCCGGTGGCCGAGCTCGATCAGGTGCCTGGTCGCGGTGAAGCCGCCGTTCCAGCTGGTCGAGCCGACCGACGGCACGTCGGGGCCCTCGTCCACGGACGGCTGCACCACCACGAACGGGATGCCCAGCCGCCGCAGCTCGCGCTCCTGGTCGGCCGAGAGCTCGGAGATGACCAGGATCGCGCCGAGCGAGCCGCGCGTGCCGAGGTCGTCGAGCCACTGGCGGGCCAGGTTGCTCCGCTTGTGCACGGCCGAGACGACCAGGCCCATGCCCTCGGCCTGCAGCGCCTCCTCGGCGCCGCGGATCAGCTCCACCGCCCAGGGGTTGTCCAGCTCGTTGATGACGAACTCGATCAGGCCGCCGGGGTGCTCGTAGCGGCCGGGCAGCGTGTAGCCGTGCTGGCCGAGCAGCCGTTGGACCTTGCCCCTGGTCTTCGCGGAGACATCCGACCTCCCGTGCAGCACCTTGGACACGGTCGAGACCGAGACGCCGGCCTGGGCCGCGATGTCGGCCATCGTGCTCCGCCGCTCCGTCGTGATGTCGTCCACTGTTCACATCCTCCCGCCCCCTAAGTCTGCCGTCTCGAACAAGCCCTTGACGACATCCGATGTTTCGCCTACCTTTCCGGCAGATTGATGTTTCGCAACGTTTCGCAAATGCGCTCCGCCGTACTCCGACCCCACACCCAGGAGGAACGCATGGATCACGCACCCAGCCGCCGCGCGGTGCTCGGCGGCACGATGGCCGGCCTCGCCGTCCCGCTCCTCGGCGGCGCCCCGGCGGCCCGGGCCGGCGCCCCCCCGGCGGGGGGGCCCCACCGGGGCCGCGGGGGGGGGGAAGTACCCCCCCGCAAGGGAGGGCGGGGGGGGGGGGAGCGGGGGGTTGTTT